>JACORW010000086.1 GCA_016179185.1 Gammaproteobacteria bacterium
CAACGTCGTCAGATTTGCCAGCAGTTGCGACAGCAATGCAGTCGCTATGCGGCGATGTTGCAACCCGGGGTCCACGCTCATGGTATCCAGCACGGCATATGGTTCAGCACGCCCGAATTCCCCGAAGTCCACGCGCGCCATGATGAACCCGGACACCATGCCGTCAACTTCGGCCGCCAGGGAGACGCGAATTCCGGATTCGTCCAGGACCTCGGCCAGCTTGCGTTCATAGTAGCCGCTGCGATCCCGGCCAAGCACCTTCCGATCGATGCGGACCAGCGCCGCCAGATCGCTGCGTTGCAGGGACCGGCAGGGGATACGATCGCGCGACAGGGCGGCATAGTCGTCCCGGCTCGGATCGCTGAAATCCGTTTCGCGGCTTTCCTCCGGTTCCGACACGGGCACGTCAATGCCGCCCAGGCCGACCTCGCGTTCCAGCACGCAGCGCGGTGCCAGCATGAAGCCTGCGGAGCGGAAGAACGCCAGCACGCTGCCGTTGCGCCAGTCGGCCTGGGTGTGCAGTTCGGCAACGCCCTTGTGCCGCAATACGTCCTGCGTGGCGCGCAGCAATGCATGGCCGATGCCCATTCCCTGTTTGCCCGGGTCCACGCCCATGCCGTCCAGCGCCGCAGCCGATTCGAGCCCGCCAAATTCCCCCTCGGACAGGCGGCACATCATGAATCCGTGCAATCCACCGGTATCGGCGTAGCCGGTATAGACGAAGCGGCGCGGATCGCGCAGCGCAGCCGCCAGCCGTTTTTCGAAAAAACCGCGCCGCGGCCGGCCGGTCACCGCGGCGTCAATGGCAATGACCCGATCCAGATCGGCGGCGTTCAGGGGGCGCAGGTATTGCGAATGCTTCGAATTGTCCATGGGTGTTCTCCGAATCTTGCCGGGCTGATTGCGCGGGTCGCGCTCCGTTGGGCGCGGCGGCGTCAGGCGCAGGGGGCCAGCTTTCCGATGGCCTCCCGGCGCACGCCCTCCTCGACCATTTCATCCAGCATGGGGTACAGGATCTGTTCCTCCTTGACATTGTGCTGCTGCATGAGGATCAGCAGGGTTTCGGCGATGCCCGCTGCCGCGCCGGCATCCCGTGCCGCCAGCGCCTGCGACAGTTCCTGCAGCAGCTCCCGCATCTGGTCATGCTCCATGCACATGACCCGCGTCGGTCCCTGGGCATGCCCGGCCGCCTGTTCAAACGCCGGAAAAAGTATCTCCTCCTCGGCGGCAACGTGGCGCAGCAATTCTTCGCTGAACTGCCGGTAGCAGGTGCCGGCGCGCGCCCAGTCCGCCGCGGCAGCGGCCTGTTCCAGTTGCGCAAACTGCTCGTCGCAATGCTTGTGGTTCGCGGTGAAGGCCCGCGTCAGTTCATCCATCTCCAGTTCCTCATTCCTGCGCTACCGGGGGATCGGAGTCGTGGCGCGGTGCTTCGGGGTGCAATGATTGCCACGCGGCGCCGCTCATGATCCGACCCGGAATCCCGTCTCGACGAGATCGGTGGCCGGGCCGCGCGCGCCGGTTTGCACCATGTGGCGATAGGGTTCCCGGTGCCCCCGGTACAGCACGCCGCAGACAAAACCGTCGTCGGTCATGAGCCGGCGCGCGGCCCTGCCGGGATCGTCCGTCTCGGATACCGGCGCCTGCCGCACGCGATCCTTCCAGCCCTTCTGATCCGGCCGGAAGGTCACGCACGGACTCAGGATCTGCACGAAGGAAAAGCCCGGGTGGGTGATGGCATCGGCGATCATCTTCGCCGTGACGTTCGGGTCCCCGGCAAATGCCCGGGCGATGAAATTGGCCCCGGAGGCCAGCGCGATCACCAGCGGGTGAAACGGCGACATGCCGGTCCCGCCGGGGCTCAGCGCGCTGTCCCAGCAGGGATCGGTCGTGGGCGAAGGCTGCCCCTTGGTCATGCCGTACACCTCGTTGTCCATGACGATGTAGGTGAGATCCACGTTGCGCCGGCAGGCGTGCAGAAAGTGGTTGCCGCCGATGGAAAAACCGTCGCCGTCGCCGCCGGCGCAGATCACGGTAAGTTCCGGTCGCGCCACCTTGACGCCGGTGGCCAGGGGCAATGCCCGGCCATGAATGCCGTGAAAGCCGTAACAGTTTGTGTAGGCCGGTATGCGCGACGAACAACCGATGCCGGAGACCACGACCACCTGTTCCGGCCGCAGGCCGAGTGCCGCAAGCGCCTTGGTCAGGGACAGCAGCACATGGTAGTCGCCGCACCCGGGGCACCAGACCGGTTTGACGTCGGATTTGAAATCTCCGGCCTTCGCGGCCGGGCAGGTTGCGGGCGATTCCATCATTGACTCCGGTTGCCGATGCGCTGAGCCAGTTCGCCGGGGCGCAGTACCAGCGGTCCCGGTCGGGCGATGAGGCGTACCTCCGGCGGCAGGTCGTAGTGGGCACGCAGGTAACGGTGAAACTGCCCCGAATGACTCTGCTCGACAATGACGGCGCAGGTCACGCCGGACAGTGCGGCGGCCATTTGCCGCGGCTGGGCCGGATACAGGAGCCGCAGCGCGATCAGGCGCACCGACCGGCCGGTAGCGCGCAGGCGGCGCACCGCCTCGCGCACGGCACCGGTGGTGGATCCCCAGGTGATCACCGCCATTGCGCCGTCACCCTCCACGTCGGCCCAGTGCACGCCGTAGTTGAATGACGCGATCTTGCGCAGGCGCTTGTCCAGTTGCAGCGCGTGATCCTCGCCGCGGCTGGACGGCGTGCCGCGCGGGCTGTGCTCGAGCCCGTCGGCGGTGTACTGGCCCCCGGGGGTTCCGGGCAGCGTCACCGGTGACACGCCATCCGCGGTGATGGCATAGCGCGTGTAATCCGTCTGCGGCAGGCGCATCACGGCGCGCTCGGCGAAGAATTTCACGTTGGCGGGCGGATTGATGATGGCCGTCGTCTGGCCGATGGCCTGATCGGACAGCACGATGGCCGGAGTCTGCATGGATTCCGCCAGGTGTACGGCCCACTGCGTGGTGAACAGGGCATCGGCGATGGAGGTGGGCGCGAGCACGAGATGCGGCGCCTCGCCGTGCATGCCGTAGACCGCGGCATTCAGATCGGTCTGCTCGGATTTGGTCGGGATGCCGGTGGACGGCCCGCCGCGCATCACGTCTATGACCACCAGCGGCACCTCGGCCGCCACCGCCAGTCCCAGCCCCTCGAGCATCAGCGAAAATCCCGGCCCCGAGGTCGCCGTCAGCGCCGGGACGCCCGCGTAGGACGCGCCGATGCACATGTTGATGGAGGCCAGTTCGTCTTCCGCCTGCACCAGGGTGGCGCCGATTTTCTGCAGGTTCGGCGCCAGCCACTCCAGGATTTCCGTGGCCGGCGTGATGGGGTAGGCAGCGACAAACCGCACACCGCCGCGCAGCGCCCCGAGTCCCGCGGCCTCGTTTCCGGTCAGCAGCCAGCGCAAGGGGTTCGTTTCCACGTCCCGGTGGACAGGCAGGCGCAGGCCGGCCTGATCCGCCAGCCCGCGTCCCAGCTCCACCGAGGCAACGCCTGCGCTCACGGCAGCCGCCCCCTTGTCAGCCAGCGCGGTGGCGATTACCGCCTGCACGGTTGCTGCGGGCAATTCCAGCATCGCGCTGAGGATCCCCAGGGCCACCATGTTGCCGCGGCCGCCGTCGGCGGCCGCCGCGGTTGCGGCGATGGGCAGCTCGACCATGACGGGATGCGCCGCCAGCATTGCGTCGGGAATTTTCCCGTTGCCGGCATCGCTGATGACTACGCTGTCGCTGCGCAACGGGATCTCGGAGGCAAAGCGTTCGGCATTGTTCCAGTCAAGCGCGAGCACGGCGTCAAAGCTGTCGCCCATGCAATGTACCGGCGCGCCGGCCAGACGCAGCAGGGCGGCGGATTCGCCGCCGCGGATCTGCGGCCCCACGCATCGGGTCAGCAGGCCGAACAGGCCGACCCGCGCCGCCGCCTGCAACAGCAGCTGGCCGGCAGTCAGGACACCGGCCCCGCCGCTGCCCACCAGGGCCACGGAAACCGAAGTATGCCGGTCTGTTTCAGAAGTCATTTTGGTCTCGATTTGCGCGTCGGTGATCGGGTTGAATCATGTCTGTTCATCGTGTATAATGGTATTATAGTACGAAAATACTAAACAACCAATACAGACGCACCGGCTCGTGCCCGCCGTATGGAGGTCCATATCATGAACCCGTCCAACCTGATTGATCACAATCTACCGGCGGCAGAGTGCGAAGGGGCGATCCTTTACGAAAAGCGGCCGGCCCGGGCCGCCGATGGCACGCCGATCAAGGGCCTGTTCAATGCGTGGATCACCCTGAACAACCCGAAGCAATTCAATTCCTACACGACCGCCATGATCAAAGCCGTCATCCTTGCGTTCCGCGAGGCGGGCAACGCCCGCGATGTGGTCTGCACGGTATTCACGGGGGCGGGGGACAAGGCCTTCTGCAGCGGCGGCAATACCAGGGAGTACGCGGAATATTATGCCGGCAACCCGCAGGAGTACCGCCAGTACATGCGTCTGTTCAACGACATGGTGTCGGCGATCCTTGGCTGCGACAAACCGGTGATCTGCCGCGTCAACGGCCTGCGCGTCGCCGGCGGCCAGGAGATCGGGATGGCGTGCGATTTTTCCATAGCCCAGGACCTTGCGCGCTTCGGCCAGGCCGGGCCGAAGCACGGGTCGGCGCCCATCGGCGGCGCGACCGATTTCCTGCCGGTGATCCTGGGTGCCGAGCGCGCCATGGCCTCGGGAACGCTGTGCGAACTGTGGTCCGCGCACAAGGCCTGCCGCCTCGGGATGCTGACCGACATCGCCCCGGCGCTGAAGGTGGACGGCCGCTTCGTGGCCAATCCGACGGTTGAAACGGAACGCCTCGTGGACGAATTCGGGCGCGTCGTTCTGGGCGAACCCAGGATCGGGGCCGATCTGCAGCGCGGCAAGGAACTGCTTGGACGCGGCGTTATGGATCTGTCCCTGCTGGATGAAAAGGTCGAGGAGCTGTGCGCGAAGTTCGTGCACACGTTCCCCGAATGCATGACCAAGACCCTGGAGGAATTGCGCAAGCCGAAGCTCAATGCCTGGAATGCAAACAAGGAAAACTCCCGCGCCTGGCTGGCCTTGAACATGGTGACCGAGGCGGCGGCGGGTTTCCGTGCCTTCAACGAACCGGTGGGGCAGGATCGGGAAATTGATTTTGTCGCCCTGCGCCAGGCACTGGCCCGTGGCGAACCCTGGACGCCGGAACTGGCTGATTCGCTGCTGCCCGCGGCGCACGCCGGTCAGACGAAGAAATCCGCCTGAGGCATGCCGCCGCAATCAATCATGAGGAGCGTCCGGACATGGCATTGATGATCACCACTGCCTGCACGAACTGCGAGGCCTGCGAACCGGTCTGCCCGAACCAGGCCATCAGCCGCGGCGACCCGTACTATGTCATTGACGCATTGCGTTGCACCGAATGCGTCGGCGCAGAGGCTGAGCCGCAGTGCATGCTGGTATGCGCCGACAACTGCATCGTCAAGCATCCCGACTTCGTGGAGAGCCGGGACGAGCTGCAGGCAAAATATGAGGCGCTGCACGTGTGAATGACGCCGGCCTGCACGGCCGCGTGGCGGTGGTTACCGGCGGTGGGCGCGGCATCGGTCGCGCCATCGCCGAATGCCTGTCCGGCGCCGGCGCGGAGGTGCATGTCTTTGAGAGCGGTGCCGGCGCAGGGCTGCCGTTCCCGGTGCACGCAGTGGATGTGCGCCGCAACGGAGAGATTGCCGCGGGACTGGCGGCAATCGCGCACCCGGTCACGCTGCTGGTCAACAATGCCGGCATCACCCGCGACCGCACCCTGCAGAAGATGTCCGATGCCGAATGGCAGGAAGTCCTGGATGTCAATCTTACCGGCGCTTTCAACATGATTCGGGCCGTTGCGCCCGGCATGGTCGGCGGCGGATTCGGGCGCATTGTCAATGTCACCTCCATCAACGGCCTGCGCGGCAAATTCGGTCAGGCCAATTACGCCGCTGCCAAGGCCGGCCTGATTGGGCTGACGAAGACCGCGGCGCGGGAACTGGGGCCGAAGGGGATCACGGTCAATGCGGTGGCGCCGGGCATGGTGCTCACCGACATGACCCTGGCGGCGCCGGAAGCGGTGCGCGACCGGGCATTGGCGGAAAGCCTGTTGCAGAGACTGGCGGAACCGGTGGACGTGGCGCGGGCCGTGCTGTTTCTGCTGTCGGACTCCGCCCGGATGATTACCGGCACCGTGCTGCGCGTGGATGCCGGGCAAAATACCTGACGTACCAGTTTGATGCAAAAGTCCGTCCATGGACTTTTGCCTCTCGCTTCGGCCAAAGCACAGCTTCGGCCTCGCTCCGTTTATCAAGCACTTGCGCGCTTGATAAACGCTGCGTCCTATCCGACCGCCAGGGATGGCGGAAGTGCGGAAAATGGAGGGAACAATTTTCCGCCGGCGGAAGTGCAGATTTCGCAGGAGCAGGAAATCTGCCCTGTGGCGCAGAGGGTGATGCAACACCAGATGTTGCATCACCCTCCTATGCCGGGCGGCGTTGGCGGGCGCGGCCGGTGCGCGGCGGTGACGGAGCAGACGCTTTGGCGCGGCGCTCGATGGCGTTCAGCAGGGTGCGCAGCGTGATGGTATCGAGAACCGCCCGCGTGAGTTCATCTATCTCCCCGGCAATGCTGCGCAGCTCGGCAATAACCGGTGTTGCCGCGGCACCCGCCGTGCCGGCCAGCTCCACGGTGGACTCCATGGGCTCAAACAGCTGAATGACTTCGAGCAGCGTGGTACGGCGCGGATTGCCGGCAAAGCGGTAACCGCCGCCGACACCGCGCACGGCCTGGATCAGTCCGGAACGGACCAGGTGCCGCATGACCTTGGCGAGGTGATGCGCGGAGACGCCGTACTTGGCGGCAATGTCTGCCGTGGATAACTGCCGTTCCGGCTCCTGACCCAGCTCCAGCGCGGCGTACAGCGCGAGCAGCGATCCTTTCTGAATCTTCACGCGGATCTCCGCGCAGCCGTGACCTGCCCGGCATCAATCAGCACAGGGCCGATCATTCGATCCGCTTCTCCAGTTCGATGTAAGGCCCGGAAGTCATGCCCATGCTGCGGAAGAAGGACAGGTTCACCTTGTTTGTGACAGCCACCATGGTGCGGATGGTGTCTATGCCGGCCGCGCGCAGCCGTGCGCAAAGCTGGTCGTACAGCACGCTGGCAATGCCGTGTTCGCGCAATCCACGGGCCACGTTCAAGGCAAAGACCCAGCCGCAGGGCGGCGATCCGAATTCCCAGGCCCGGATTTCCGCCACGATGAAACCGACGGCCGCGCCGTCCTTTTCCGCCACCAGGAACAGCCGCCCGTTATGGGGCGGGGCCACATGGCGCGCAAAGGCCTCCTGCCAGTAGGCGCGCTTTTCAATGCCGGTGGTCTCCCGGTCCAGGCGGACCACCGTGTCCAGGTCCGCTGCTCCGGCATTACGGATGCTGATTGGGAACGCCCCGCGCGCTGACATTCAGTCTGCCTGGTGCTGGTCCGGCCGTCGGTTCGGTGCGGTGCGCCGTTCGCGCCGGGCCGCAGGCGCCGGTGAGCGGCAACGATGGTTCCACCGCGTTAATCGGTACCGATTATACGATACGGTGGCAGAGACGGAGCCCTCCCGGTACGGATCCCTTGACATAAGGGTATTATAGTACTATTTTACGATTTAAGCCTGCCGGCCAGCTTCCGGTTCCATTCCCAATGGCAGGCGGGAGGCTGCTGCCTTGTCGGTCAAGTCCATCATCAGTCGCTGCGACGCCCTGTTCGAGGATCTCGATTTCCATTGCGTGCGGGAGTGGAAGCAGGCGCATCCGGGGGCCCTGGCGATAGGCTATATGCCGATATATGTGCCGCGCGAGCTGATCCATGCCGCCGGCATACTGCCGGTGGGGATCCTCGGCGGCGGGGACCGGCTGGAAGTGATCCACGGCGACGCCTATTACCAGAGCTACATCTGCCGCATCCCGCGCTCCACGATCGAGCTTGCCGTGACCGGCAGGCTGGACTGCCTGGACGGCATGCTGTTCCCGAGCATCTGCGATGTCATCCGCAATCTTTCCGGGATGTGGCAGATCAAGTTCCCGGGCAAGTACGTGCGCTATTTCGACGTCCCGCAGAATTACGAATCGGACATCGGCGGCCAGTATTACATCAACGAATTGCAGGTCCTGCGCGATGATCTGGGTCGGCTCGCGGGGCGCCCGATCCCGGACGCCGACATCCGCGCGTCCACGGCCGCCTACAACGAGAACCGCCGCGTCATAGCGGGGCTGTATCAATACCGCGCCGCGAAGCCCTGGCAGGTCCCCACCGCCGAACTGTACCTGTTGCTGCGCGCCGGCCTGGTGCTGCCGGTGGAGGAGCATACGCGGTTGCTCGGCGAATACCTGGCGGCGACCGATGCCGAACCGCGGCCGGTGCGCGACAACTGCCGTGTCGTCGTCACCGGCATGTTCTGTGAGCAACCGCCTCTGGGCCTCATCAAATCCATCGAAATGGCCGGTTGCTACATCGTGGACGATGATTTCATGCTCGTTGCCCGCTGGTTGCTGGATGAAGTACCGCTGGAGGGCGACCCGCTGCAGAACCTGTCCGAGGCCTTCCTGAAACGCTCCGCCGAGAGCGCGGCAAAATTCGTGGCACGGCGCGAGGACAAGGGACGCTTCCTGATCGATTCCGTGCGGCATAACCGTGCCGAGGGCGTGGTATTCGCGGCGCCCAGCTTCTGCGACCCGGCGCTGCTGGAACGGCCGATGCTGCAACGGGCGCTGAACCGCGAGGGCATTCCGTACACGGCGTTCAAATACGCCGAGAATTCCGGCCAGATGCAGCCGATCCGGGAGCAGGCCGGAACCTTCGCCGATTCCATCAAGCTCTGGAGTGAATGATGAACGCGACCGTACTGAACCCGCGTGACGCGCAGAAGGACGCATCCATGCAATTGCAGAAGGACATGATTGCGCGCAACTACGATGCGCTGGCAACCGCGCATGAAATGGGGAAGAAGGTGTCCTCGACCTTTGTGCCCGGCAACCTGAACGAATTGCTGATGTGTTTTGACCTGGTGCGCAACCTGCCCGAGGTCAATTCCCTGCAAAGCGCCATGCGCAAGAAAACCGGGGCCTACATCATGGAAGCCGAGCGCAGCGGCCATTCCGAGGACGTGTGCACCTACGTCAAATCGGATCTCGGGATGATGGCCAAGGGCAACATCGGCCCCACCGGCAAGCCGCTGCCGAAGCCCGACGTGCTGGTGCTTTCCTACACCGGCTGCTTCACGTTCATGAAATGGTTTGAACTGGTGCGCGATCAGTACGGCTGCGAGACCGTCATGTTGCACGTGCCGTACCAGGCTGACGGCCGGATCACCGGCAACATGCGCAATTACGTCGTGCATCAGCTCAAGGCGAATGTAATACCCACGCTGGAGCGGGTCAGCGGTGTCAGGTTCGATATTGACCGCCTGCGCGAGTACCTGCGCGAATCGGCCAGGGCGGAGGAAGACCTGGTGTGGGTGCTGCAGTCGGCCAGGAACCGGCCGTCGCCGATTGACGCCTATTTCGGCGGCGTCTACTACTGCGGTCCGATATTTTCCGCGTTCCGCGGCAGCAAGGAGGCCAGCGAGTACTACCGGCTGCTGCGCGGCGAGGTGGGAGAGCGGCTGGCCGGGGGGCGCGGGCCGGTCACGCCGGAGGGAGACATGGCCGAGGAGCGATTCCGGCTGGTCGTGGAAGGGCCGCCGAACTGGACCAGCTTCCGCGAGTTCTGGAAGATGTTCTACGACGAAGGCGCCGTGGTGGTCGCCAGTTCCTACACCAAGGTCGGCGGCGTTTACGACTTCGGCTTTCGCCATGATCCGGATCATCCGCTCGAATCCCTGGCCGATTACTGCCTTGGCTGCTACACGAACCGCAGCCTGCCCATGCGCACCAACATGATGTGCACCTACATGGACGAATACCAGGCGGACGGCTTCCTGGTCAATTCCATCAAGAGCTGCAACAGCTTTGCCGCCGGTGAACTGCTGATGCTGCGCGAAATCGAGGAACGCACCGGCAAGCCGGCCGCTTTCATAGAAACCGATCTCGTCGATCCGCGCTATTTTTCGCCCGCCAACGTCAAGAACCGGCTGGAAAGCTATTTTCAGATGATCGCGCAGAAGCGCACCCGGGCGGCGGCATGAACCTGCGCGCAACCACGGGCTGGATTTTCCCGGAACAGGCGCCATGAGATGTTTTGTCGGCATTGACCTCGGTTCCACGACCAGCAAGGCGGTGGTGCTGGACGGGGACTGCGCTGTCCTGGGACGCGGGATAACCAATTCCCGATCCAATTACGCCACGGCGGCGGAAGTGGCAAAAAAGGAGGCGCTCGTGAACGCGCGCTTCACGCTGTTCCGGAGGGCGCTGGAAGCATCGGGCGCGGTCGGCGACCACCTGGACGAGTTCCTGGGTCAGCTGGAGCATGACTTCCGCCTGGAGCAGTTTCTGGACGATCTGGAGGATCTGGAGCAGACGTGCATGCGCAACGCGGGAGCGCGGCGCACGCCGGCCGAGCTTGAAGCGATCAACGCCACACTGGTCGAGGTGTTTCAGCGGCTGCGCGCCGAGGCGCCGGGACTGTTTGTCCCCGGGGCTGCGCGCAAGTCTGATTTCTTCCGCGACCTGGCGGGTTCGCGCTACATCGCCCAGGCGCAGGACGTCGTCAGGCAGTCCGGCGCGGCTTTCGATGCCGTGCTCACGGTCTACGATCGATCCATCATCGAAGTCGAAAACCGGCTTTCGTCGCAGTCCGACCGGGTCAAGCTTGTGCGGGCGCTGGATCGCACGTTTGCGGCGCTGCCGGCATTGCGCGGCATCGAGGAGGAGGTGCGCAGGCCGGTGGAGAACGTGCTGGGCACGGAACTGGAGGAAACCTATGTCGTCGGCACCGGCTATGGGCGCGCGACCCTGCCGTTCCCGAAGGAGCACATTCGTTCGGAAATCCTGTGCCATGGGCTTGGCGCCCACATCATGCATCCGGGAACGGCCACGGTGCTGGACATCGGCGGTCAGGACACCAAGGCCATCCAGGTGGACAGAAACGGCATCGTCGAGAATTTTCAGATGAATGACCGCTGCGCCGCCGGTTGCGGGCGCTATCTCGGCTACATCGCCGACGAAATGAACGTGGGCCTGCATGAACTGGGGCCCATGGCGATGCAGTCCACGCGCCGGGTCCGCATCAACTCCACCTGCACGGTCTTTGCCGGGGCCGAATTGCGCGATCGCCTGTCGCTGGGCGAAAACCGCGAGGACATCCTGGCCGGGTTGCACCGCGCCATCATCCTGCGCGCGATGTCCATCCTGTCGCGATCGGGCGGGGTCAAGAGCGAATTTACGTTTACCGGCGGCGTGGCGAAAAACGAAGCGGCGGTGAAGGCATTACGCCAGCTGGTGCAGGAAAACTACGGCGCCGTCACCATCAACATCAACCCGGATTCCATTTTCACCGGCGCGCTGGGGGCGGCAACGTTTGCGCGCCGCGCCGTGGAGCACTGACATGGCACTGGTAACGGCGGGCATTGACATCGGCACCGGGGCGGTGAAGGCCGTGCTGATGCGGCACGATGGGGACGTGCACGACTGGCTGGCGCGGCGCGTGGAGCGCATCCGGCGCCGCGACCCGCTGGTGCTGGCGCGCGAGATCTACGCAGCGCTGCTGGTAGAACAGCGCATCCCCGGCGGGGACATTGCGTACGTGGCCACCACGGGCGACGGGGAGAATGTGCCGTTCCGGACCGGTCATTTTTACTCCATGACCACCCATGCCCGCGGCGCCGTGTTCCTGGCGCCGGGAATCGTGGCCGTGCTGGACGTCGGTGCGTTGCACGGCCGCGCCATCAGCATCGATCTTCGCGGCAAGGTCCTGTCCTACAAGATGACCAGCCAGTGCGCCTCCGGATCCGGGCAGTTCCTGGAAAATATCGCGCGCTACCTGGGCGTGGCGATGGAAGAGGTCGGGGAGCTGTCGCTGAAGTCGGATAACCCGGAAAAGGTCAGCAGCATCTGCGCCGTGCTGGCGGAGACGGACGTGATTAACATGGTGTCCCGCCAGATCTCGACGCCGAACATCCTCAAGGGCATCCACCTGTCCATGGCGGATCGGCTGGTGAAGCTGCTGAAGTCCATCAAGGCGGCCAGCGGGCGCGTGATGCTGACCGGCGGCCTGGCCGCTGACATCGGGCTGGTGGCGGCAATGCGCGAGCAGATCGCGGAGCAGAAGGCCGGTGTGGACGTGATCAGCCACCCCGACTCGATTTACGCGGGCGCGCTGGGCGCGGCGCTCTGGGGCGAATTCCGCTACCGAAAGCTAGCGCAACTGGAGCAGCTCGCAAAGGCGGTGTGATTTTCCCGCACCCGGAAACCCGGGCCTCCGGACAGGATGGCGGTCGCGGTCACCCCGCAGGCTCGCCGGCTTTTTAATTTCAGGACTCCATGCGCGACAATTTGGAAAAATCCAGGGCCGGGACCGGTAAGCCAAGTCGCGCCGCAATCGCGGCCAGAAGTTCGCCCTCCATCGGTTTGACCTTGCCGTCCAGCGTGACGCATTCGGCCAGCGTCTGGACGATTGTTTCGCGCACCATGGCCGGCGCCTGCCGCATCCTGTCCAGCGCAGCGGTCAGGCCGTTGATGTTCAGTTCGGACGCCGGGGCAATTTCAGCGGGCTTTCCGGTCAGTTGAAACATCAGGCGCGATAAATTGCGCGCCGCCTCGTCCCCGTCATCGGTGCCGGCGCGCGCCATCAGGGACAGCAGCAACCGCATTTCCGGGATCACCTCCTGGCGCGACAGCTTTGCCGTTGCGCCGGCGGGCGCGGATCTGCCGAGCCGCGACTGCAGCAGAATATTCAGCGTGAATTCCGGCAATGTGTAGCGCTGGTCCGCATCAATGAGCACGCGAACGATCCGGAGAAATTTGTCGCTTGCCTCCGGCGGCATGGTCCGCAGCCGGGTGAAACAGGAATCGATGTACGGCAGGCGTTCGGCCGGCGCCAGTTGCGCGGCGATCTTGAACAGATTCTTTGTGTGCCCGGCGATCGGTAAACTTTCCTGCTCGGCCACAAATTTGAGCCCCGCCGGGCGGCGCGCAGCATCGGTCCCGGCAAGTATCAATGCGTAAATGGCGCCGCGGGCGTCCTCAAGCCCGCGCAGTTTCAGGGCCGCGGGGGGTCGGCGAGGTGGCGCAGGTTTGCGCGCGGCCGGCGCCGCGGGCGGCACAACCGGAGCCGCCGGCATTGGTTTTTCGACCTGCTCCGCCGGGGCTGCATTCCGGCCCAGCAGCCGTTTCATGATGGGCGGCAGTTCCAAGGAGGCACCTCGTGCATGTGCCCATCCGTGAACCTATCGCAAAACTACGCTGCCTGCCAGTTCCATGGGCATAAGGTCGCGATCAGCCTGATGCGGCAGTCACGGGTCTGCATCCCCGTGACGGCGGTGTGCCGCAATTTGCCATCCCTGGTGTTTCAGTTCCGCGTCAGATGACCCCCGTGTCCTTCAATGTCTGCAGTTCACCTTCGGAAAGTTTCAGCAAGCCGCGGTAGACATCCTGATTGTGCTCGCCGAGTTCCGGGCCGCACCAGCGCACACGCGGCCTGGTGTCGGAAAATTTCGGAAACACGTTCTGCATCTTCAACTGCCCGAACAGCTTGTGCGGCAGTTCGATGATGGCCTCGCGCGCCGCGAAGTGCGGATCAGCCAACATGTCCGGAGCGGTGTAGATGAGACCGTTGGGCACGCCGTGCCTGTTCAGGCAATCGCGCAATTCCGCGGAGGTCATAGTGCGCGTCCAGTCGGACACGATCTGGTCCAGTTCCTGCTGATGCCGGCCGCGCGCGGCGTGGGTTGCGTAACGCTCGCCGACGGCCAGTTCCGGCCGGCCCATGGCCTCCGCGAGCCGTTTGAATACCGAGTCCTGGTTGGCGGCGATGAGATACTCTCCGTCTTTCGTCGGATACGCGTTGGCCGGCGCGACGTTGGGCAGAATGGAACCGGTGCGCCCGCGGATGTAATCGGCCTTCTGATATTCCGGGATCAGGGATTCCATCATCGCGAACACGGCTTCATAGATCGCCGAATCCACGACCTGTCCGCGGCCGGTGCGTTCACGGGCGTGCAGGGCGCTCAACGCCCCCAGCGCGCCGAAGGTGGCCGCCAGCGCGTCGCCGATGCTGATCCCGGCGCGGGCCGGGGGCCGATCCGGTTCGCCGATCACATACCGCAGTCCGCCCATTGCTTCGCCGATGGAGCCATAGCCGGCCTGCGGCGCATACGGGCCGGTCTGTCCGAAGCCGGTGACGCGCACCATGATGAGGCGCGGATTGATCTGCGCCAGTGCGTCGTAACCCAGTCCCCAGCGTTCCATGGTGCCGGGGCGAAAGTTTTCAATCAGGATATCTGCCTGCGCAATCAGACGCCGCACGATGTCCTGGCCTTCCGGTTCACGGGCATTGAGCGTGATGGATTTCTTGTTGCGCGCGATCACCGGCCACCACAGGGGCATGCCGTGAGCCTTCTCCTGGCCCCATTCACGCATGGGATCGCCGACACCCGGCTGCTCGATCTTGATCACCTCGGCGCCGTAGTCGCCAAGCAATTGCCCGCAGAACGGCCCGGCAAGCAGCACGCCCATCTCGATGACGCGGAGGTCCGACAGCGGGCCGGAACTTTCTTCGTGGTCATGATTACCCATATATATGTGTCTTGTCGGGGGTTAAAATTGTGCTTCGTCCTTCTGGTGCGGAAGGGCTATCAATGGTTCAATTGTATACAATCCCTCTGCGAAACGGATAAATGTGCCGACTACACCACAGATTTGTATACACAATCGGGCAGACCTGGACGCGGATCTTGAACTGACCGATGCGTGAGCATGTGCAAATCGTCGAGGTCGCGCCGCGCGACGGGTTGCAAAGCCAGCCCACGTTATTGGACACGCCCACCAAGCTGGAACTGATTCGTCGTTTGGTGGACGCCGGCATCCGGCGCATGGAGGTGGTGAGCTTCGTCAACCCGAAGCGCGTGCCGCAAATGGCGGACGCGGAGGCGGTGGTCGCCGGCCTGCCAAGGCGCCAGGGCGTAACCTATGTCGGTCTGGTGCTCAACGTGCGCGGCGTCGAGCGGGCGGTGGCTGCGGGAATAGACGAAATCAACTGCGTCGTCGTGGTCACGGATACCTTCGGTCAGCGCAACCAGGGACAGACCACCGAGCAGTGCCTGGGCACGGCCAAGGAGATCGCCGCCGAGGGTGCGCGCGCCGGGATCCCGGTCTCCGTGACGCTCAGCGCCGCGTTCGGCTGCCCGTTCGAGGGCGAGGTGCCGCCGGCCCGCGTCGTGGATCTGGCCGCGCGGCTCAGCGTGATGGGATTCAACGAGATTTCGCTGGCGGATACCATCGGCGCTGCCGGGCCATCGGACGTGGCCCGGCTGGTCCGCGACGTGCGCAGGGCGGCCGGCGCGATCCCGCTGCGCTGCCACTTCCACAACACTCGCAACACCGGCGTGGCCAACGCCTACGCCGCATTGCTGGAAGGTGTGCGGGTGCTGGACGCCAGTTGCGGCGGCGTCGGCGGGTGCCCGTTCGCGCCCGCGGCCACCGGCAATGTCGCTACCGAGGATTTGCTGTACATGATCCAGCGCATGGGGTTTGAGACCGGGATCGATATCGGGCGCGTCATGGAAACGGCACGCTGGCTCGAAGGTCCGCTGGGCACGCCCATGCCGGCGATGGTGACGCGGGCCGGTGTATTTCCGGCGAAGCCGAATGCGGTAGGAACGTAGCTATTAATTAATGCTGAAGCGTATTTCGTGAAGCGTATCTCGCAGGACAACCACTACCCGCTCCGCCGGTATCTTTTCACGCTTCACGCTTCACGAGATACGCTTCACGGGTCTGCTAATTCACAATAATCCCCTTCTCCCTTTGCGGGAGAGGGTAGGGAGAGGGGTAATAAACACCATGTCCTTCCGTTTAGGTGTTGACGTGGGCGGCACGTTTACCGACGTGCTGCTGGTCAATGAGGCCTC
>JACORW010000010.1 GCA_016179185.1 Gammaproteobacteria bacterium
AAAGGCTGCTACGGCGCCAAACTTAGCAACTGTTCTACTTGTAGCTTGTTGCTTGTGGCTTGTAGCTGCCTTTCCCGGGGGCGCATTGGATTCGACGCGGACAGCGAAACCCGAGGGGCATGCCGAGGCGCAGACGACCTCGTAAATCCAGCTGCAAAATCATAGTTGCCAACGACGACAACTACGCACTCGCCGCCTAAAACCCGGTAGGGTGCCGTCTGACCGGGTCCGTGCTTGTGCACCCGAATCAGGCGTCGACTCTCACAAGCTCGCGATGAAGCCCGCCCGGGGCGGATTCGTCAAAGCTTCACCGGGCTCGCCGGCCGTCTTCCCTGCCATTCGGGTAGCGGCTGGTTAAACTAATAGAATTGGCTACGCATGTAGAACCGAGGGCGGAGGGTTCGCGGACGCGGGTTCGATCAGTAATAGGTCGCGCCGACCCGTGAGGGTCGGGTGAAAACGGGGCTCACATCGGCGAACCCTGACGGCGCACCAGAACAGCGGTGCGGCAAGCGGCAACGCCGAGGGGTAGGAAAGGGCCAACCCTTCCTGCCCTGTAGAGACTCATAGATCCACCGGCCTGCAGTACAGGTGGGTGGACACTAGGATTCACCGGAGCAAAGGTGAATAACACGCCCCGCATCCGTCGGATGTTCGCCGGATGAAGGCATAGTCCAGACCGTTTCGAAAGGAGCGGACCAACTGTCCCGCCGCCTCCACCAACCTGAAAGCCCTGGGCGATGAGCCCGGGGCTTACTTTTTTGTGGACTTGACCTCAATTGACTGCGCCGAGCTCATGGCACCAGGCCGCGACACTGCTTGCCGTGCGCGGTAATCGAAAAGAAAGCGCGTGCAAATTCGGTGCGTGCCGCCAGTTTTTTTTCCTTGTACTTCCCGTTTCGCGGCGTGAGCCTGACGTAGTTGTCGAGAATCAGCCGGGCCCTTGCCGCCTTGTATGAACGCATATAAAGGTGGACCTGGCGCAGCAGCGCGAGGGCCTGACGGTTTTCATTCGTATAGGCGTAGCTGGGTGTATGGTCCGGCCGAGCGGTGGCCTTGGATGTAATTCTGCCTGCACCAGCCACCGCCAGGACGTGTGCCAGTAACGGCCTATCCGTATTGCTGATCGAAATCGCGAGCTGGCGATGATCCCCCATGTGGCGGCGGGTGAGGTGAATGCTGCCCTCTCTAGGTTAAATATCCTCATAATCGTGAGGATATTGAAGTTTATCGGCTGATATTTACATTTATCCTCACATTCACGAGGATATCTTGATTTTCAAGTACTGAGACCATACAATCCTCACGATCAAGAGGATTATGAAATGAACATCCCCATCAAGTCCCACATTGATATCGGCGATGTGATTCGTGCCGCCCGCAAGTCCCAGCACCTCCGTCAGGACGACGCCGCCGGCAGTATTGGTGTCAGTGAAAATTTTCTCGGCAAGGTGGAACGCGGCAGCGGTTCGGTGCACTGGGGCAAGTTGTTTCAAGTGCTGGAAGGGCTGGGGATCCGCGTCATCGTGGATGTCCCCGATGACGTTGGACCCGTGCTGGAGAAATTGAAGGCCAGACACGCAGGTAAGGATAACCATGAGTGAGCGCGCGCTCGCGGCGACCATCAATGGTCGGGGCGTGGGCACGCTGCGCGAAGTCAACGGGATCTGGGAGTTCCGGTACGCCGGTACCTGGCTTGCCGATCCGCACCGGTTTGCGCTGTGCCCCTCGCTGCCATTAAGCCAAAAACCGATCCTGGATCAGACCACTCATCGCCCGGTGCAGTGGTATTTCGACAATCTCCTGCCGGAGGAAGGTCAGCGCACGATGCTGGCTGCGGATGCCGGCATTGATGCGGCCGACGCCTTTGCGCTGCTTGCACATTACGGCGCGGAATCGGCAGGTTCCCTGACACTGCTCCCCGCCGGCACGACGACACCGGGTGAAGGAAAGCTGCGCCTGCTGACGGATGGCGCGCTGTCCGGCCGCATTCGCAATCTGCCCGCGGTACCGCTGAACCACGGCGCGACCAAACCCATGTCCCTCCCCGGCGCGCAACACAAACTGCCGGTAGTGCTCCAGGGAGGCGCGTTATTCGAGCCGGCGGGCGACTGGCCGTCCACGCACATCCTGAAACCCGATCATCCGGATCCGGATTTTCCCCAATCCGTGATCAACGAATGGTTCGTGATGCGGCTCGCCGCGCTCGCCGGGCTGGAGGCGCCCAGGGTTGAACACCGCTACGTGCCGGAACCGGTGTATCTCGTGGAACGCTTTGACAGGGCGCAGGTGGAGGGCGAGTGGACTCGCCGCCACGCAATTGACGCCTGCCAGCTACTGGGAATAGACAGAACCTTCAAGTACAGCCAGGGCAGCGTCGAGACCCTGGCGAGACTCGCCGGTGCATGCCGCAGCCCGGCGGTGGCACGTGCAGTGTTGTTCGACTGGCTGGTGTTCAATGTGCTCGTGGGCAATGCCGATGCCCATCTGAAGAACCTGAGCTTCCTCGTGTCCCATGAAGGGATACGCCCTGCCCCCTTCTACGATTTGCTCTGCACTGCCGTGTATGAGTCGCGCGCATTCGGGAAGGATCGCTGGCCGGGTGAGACGCGGCTCGCGTGGAAGATATTGGGGACAAGTCGGATCACCGACATCACGCGCCGCCAGCTGCTGGAGGCGGGCAACGTGCTGGGACTTGCGAAGACCACGGCGACGCGCCGGCTGGAGCGCCTCCAAGACCTCACTCGTCCAATGGCAGACAGACTCGTAGCACAGGTGGAGGAAGAAAACGCCCGGCTGATTAAACGGCGACCGGAACTGGCCGCGACGCTTGGCGGGGAATTGCGGTGCGTGCGCGCCATCCGGCACACCGTCCTCGAGGACATGGCGCAACGACTCACGTAGCTGCCCCCGTCCGGGGCAGTTTAGAAAATCATGTGATCGCGCAGGTTAAACCCGCGCGCGCCGATCTGGACCTGGGCCGATGGCGATACCGCGCCTGCGGTCATCAGGTCCAGATTACGAAACCCCCCGCCCTTCACGCGCGTCGCCACCGCATCCAGCGCGCGCTCCACGTCCGCCGACCAGATGATGACGTCCTCCGGCAGCAGCACCAGAATGCCGCTGTCCCCGTGGATCGCCTGCAGCGCATTGTTGCCGAAGTGCAGTTTCCGCAGCGGCGCCACGTGGCGATGAAAGTGCAGCAGCATCATTGCCAGGTTCTCGTGCGCCACCGCGCCGCGCTCGCTGTCGCTGCGCAGCGCAGACTCCATGAACGCCGCGCGATTCACGACCCTGTCCAATGCGGCCAGGTAGCGCGTGATCCGGGTCTGGTGCCGCGGGGAAAAAGCCGCGTGCGCCATGAATGCATCAATGGTCGCGGCGGGGATCTGCATGCCGGTCAGCAGCCGGCGATTGTCGTCCGCGAGCGCGGCGGCCGTTTCGGACTTCAGCAACGCCCATACTTCCGCGTCCACCGCGGCATCAACACTCCGGGCCGGTATCTGCTTTGACCTGATGAACGCAGGCGCTCCGGCCGAGATGCGTCCGCCGGCGCGCGCCCGGGCCACGGTGTTCAGGAAATCCTGCACGGTGTGGTTCGAGGAGTACACGTCGAAGCCCCACTGCGCGGCGATATTGCGCTTGTGCATGGACGTCGTGGGATCGGCGGACTCGGCGGCGGCGAAATCCACGCGCTGACGCTCGGTGATCAGCACCGGCGACCCACGCAGCGCCTCGTTGATGTTGCTGCCCAGTTGTCCCGCCAGATCCGTCGCCGTGTCCACGGGCCGGGCAAGGATATCCACGGCGGAATCGGCCTGAATGCTGAACTGCCCGCGCGCCTCCGGCTCCAGCGCCTGACTGCCCTGGGCGAACTGGTTTATGGCCTGGCTCAGGATCTCGAGCTCGCCAATGAGCCCGCGCAGTTGCGACAGGGACTCGGCCACGAACGGGCCGAATTCGCTGTCCACCGGGAATGTGTAGTATCCGTCGCGGAGTTCAACGCCTTCGACGGTGTGATGGACGGACTGGCGCAGTTCCGGCGGAAGGACTTCGGCAAGCCGCGGCTGCGTCACCGGTTCGGCCGCGCCGGCGGCCGGCCAGACCAGCATCAGCGCGATCAGCGCCGTGCGCACGCGGTCAATTTTCCTTGCGTAACTGTGAGGCCACGTCGCTGAGCAGGTTGTCGGTACGCTGCTCCGTAGCCTGCCTGGCCTCGTCGGCGCGTTTCTTGATTCGGCGCATGTGTTCCATCTGCGAGGAGAGGCTGGCGAACTTCTTCTCCTCCTGGTGCAAGTGCTCCTTGAACTGTTCCAGATCCTGTTCCAGTGCCTTGCGCGTCTCCTCTTCAATCTCATAGCGCTTGACCAGATCCTCTTCGTTGATGCGCCGCGCCTCCTCGGCCTCCACTCGCTCCCGCTCCGCATCGGCTATCTCCCGGCGCGCGCGATTCAACCGTTCCTCTGCCTCGCGGATATCGGAGTCCAATGAGTCCCGCGCCGGGCGGCCCTGCGTGACCTCATCATCCTGCTGACGGGATCGCAGCCGCTCCACTTCCGCGGCGGCAGAGGATTTGGCCTCCTCGGCCTCGCGCCGTACGCGCTCGCTATGGGCAAGCATGTCCCTGATCTTGCGCTGCTCCGCTTCAAGGCGCTCGCGTTCGGCCTGCAATCGTTTTTCCTCGTCGGCCCGGGCCGCGTCATGCTTAGCCTTGTACTCGGCGATGATTCGATCCGCCTCCTCTTTCGCGGCACCGCGGGCGGCATCGGCGGCGGCGCGCTCCTGGCGTGCCTGCTCCAGTTCCTGATTATTGCGGGCGAATTGTTCGGCCAGTTTGCGCCGCTCGCCCTGGAGTTTCTCGCGCGCCTTCAACTGGATCTGGCGCTCCATCTCCTCCTGCTCCTTGCGACGTTTCTCGGCTTCCTGCTCCATGGACTTCTTCGCGGCGTCGAGCTGCTTCCTGGCCTTCTGCGCCTCCTCCATCTGCATGCGCGCCTGCTCGGACTCCTTCTCCAGACGCTCGCGCTCCCGCCGCATGTGTTCCTCCGCTTCCTGCTTCAGGCGTTGCAGTTTTTCCATCTCCTCGACATTGCGTGAGTACACTTCCTCCAGTTTCTGTTTCTCCGCCTGCAGACGTGCCTCGGCCTCCGCTTTCATGCGCCGGATTCCTTCCTCCTCCTCGGCGCGGATGCGTTTCGCCTCCTCCTCGGCCTGCCGCTTGGCGGCCTCGATCTTGTCGCGTTCCCCCTGCAACCGGCGGGTGACCTCGGCCTGCGCCGCCTTCTTCGCCTGGTCCATGATCTCCCTGCGCTGTCGTTCCATATGCTCAAGCTGATGATTGGTGCGCGCCAGTTCCGTTTCCAGCACGGAAACCTTGATGGCCGGGTCCAGCTTGTCTGCGTCAACATCTTCATCGGCAGCGGGCGGCGGTGCTTTCGGCACGGGGGGCGGCTCCGGTGCCCTGGCCTTCGGCGGCGGCGCGGCCGGCTTCGGTGCGGGCTGCGGTTTCGGCGCGGGCGGCTGGGCTTTGGCCGCGGCCGGAGGTGGCGGTTCGACCATGCGCGCCTCAGGCTCGGCGGCCTGAAGGATGTCCGCCGCCTTCGGGTTGTTCACCAATCCGCCCTGCAGGAACCACACTTTGAAACCACGCTCGGCCAGCAGGAAGGCCCCGGTTGAACTCCGGCCGCCGGTGTCACAGTAGACCACATAGGATTTCGACGTACTGAGCTTGTCCGCCTGCATGCGCAGCACGTTCAGGGGAATGTGTAAGCTGCCATGGATGGCGCCCTGGTCGTGCTCGTTTTTGAAACGCACATCCAGCCATTGGGCCCCCTCGATGACCAGTTTGACGGCCTGATCAAAGTTCACACCGCGCAGCGTCGGCTTCTGGATCAATTCGATGAACTTCTCCTTCTGCAGGCGCATCAGGATCCCGGGTGTGCTCATGGCGACGGTGGCATTGCGCGGTGTGTTGGTGATCAAGGCTTCCTCGCCAAAGCTGTCGCCAGGTCCCAGGTCCGCGAGCTTGATCTCCTTGCCGCCGGAAGTCGGCGCACGCAACACCTGGCAGTGTCCTTCCTGGATGATGAAGTAATGCTCTCCCGGCTCCCCCTGCCGGATGACGACATCGCCTTTCTGAAATTCCACCGGCTCCAGCAATGCGAACAACGACTGGATGTTGGCGGTCGGCATCTTGGAGAACAGTTCCGACTGGAGCATCTTCGTCATCCAGTCCACATCGTCGGCGGCATGCAATTCCTCGACCTCCACCTCCGCCGAGGCAAGGTCATAGTTCGTCGTGTCGTCTCCGGAGTCTTCCTTCTGGTGCACCACCATCAGCTTGTCCAGATGGTCACGAACCACTTGCATTACCACCGAGACCTTGCTGGCACGGGCGGCAAACTGGCGCGGTTGCAGTTGCGCCATGGCGTAACGCGCGCGATCGGTCCCGGAGGTGATGGTGTTATGCAGTTGATTGTTGGCGACCAGCTCGATCTCTCCGTCCAGCAGGTAATAGGAGAATTGGTCGCGATCGCCCTGTTTGAAGACGTGTCCGCCCTTGCGGATCTTGAGCAGATTGCAGCGATTGACGACCTCGTTCTGAACCACGGGCGGCAACTCGTTGATGGGAACGAGTTTCGCTATCAGCGGGGCAAATTTTTCCTTGTCTTCTGCCATGGAACCGGCCGTCAGATTCTCGCGCCCGGGTACTGCAGGATCGCATTCCGACTTTGGCTTGGATCAGGTCGGACGCAGGCAGGGCGGGCGCGTCGCACAAAGCATGCTACCGCATTCCCTTCCCGCGGCAAACCTTATCTAAATCAAAATGATATGAGGGAAACAGCGCTTTCCAGGCAGGATTCGCGGCGCGCTCAGGTGGCATTCTGGCCGGAAAGTCCGTCATGACTGTTGCGCGGAAACGTCACCGAGAAACAGACGCCGCTGCCGTCGGGCAGGTTGGCGGCCGAGACCCGTGCGCCATGGAACTCCGCGATCAGGCGCACGATGTAGAGCCCGAGGCCCAGATGGGGTTCGCGCGTGCCGCCTCCCGGGCGCATGGAGACCATGGAATTGAACAGCTGCCCTTCAATGGACACCGGCAGCACGGGCCCCCGGTTCGCCACGGTCAACGTCCATGAGACGTCGTTCAATGACAGCCCGACCGGGATCGGCGCATCCGGAACCCGGAAATCGGCGGCATTCGCAATCAGCTTGTCCAGCATCTGCTCGAACAGGTCCGGCGCAATGGAAAAAGTGAAGGGCGCACTCCCGGATCGATCCTCAAGCACCACGTTTCCGAAGGCGGCGTCGTAACCTGCGACGCACCCGCGCACCATTTCCCTGACATCCAGCGGCTGGAGTTCGGCATTCTGCAACGCCAGTTCCAGGCGCGCCGCTTCCGACAGACGTGTCACCAGAAGCGTCAGGCGTTCCACGCCCTCCCGGGCCCGTTGCAGATAGGGTGCCTGCTCCGCCGTTGACCGGGCGTCAGTCACATGTTCCAGAGACGAACGCACGACCGCGATGGGCGTGCGCAGTTCGTGCGACAGCCGCCCGGCGAGACTTTCCAGGTAACGGTGATATTCCTGCATTCGCGCCAGCATCGCGGCAAAGGCGCGCGAAAGATCACCGATCTCGTCGCCGGCCGCCGCCGGTGTGAACCCGCCGACCACCCGGCCGTGCAGATCGATGGCGGCCTCGGCCGCCGCGCTCAACCGGCGCAGGCGCAGCGACAGGCGCGTTGCGAAGGCCAGCACCAGCGCGGTCAGCAGCAGGAATACCAGCAGCGTCTTGTTGAACAGCGAGATCATGGCCTCGCGCTGGAGCACCTGAAGGCTGCCCGTGGTCTCTTCGACAACCACTGCGCCCTGAACCGCGGACTGATTCCGCACCGGCGCGGCCGCGGAGACAATGACCGCCAGCCCGTCGGGGGAGTTGCGCCAGCGGGTGGCGACGTCACCATTCAGGGCGCGTTTCACTTCCGCACCCCCCAACCGCGACGAGCCGGCGAGATCATCGGCAAAGGATTCCGGGATTGCGGGCGCCAGCCAGCGGTACAGGCCGAACGACCGGGGCGCCGCCTGAGATTTCTCCAGGCTCCCGGCACTGGCAAGCACGCGTCCCCGGTTATCCAGCACCCATATGCGGCGCCCGGGCACGTCGGCGAAGCGCTCGATAATTTGAACCAGCCGCGACGTCGCTTGCACCAGCAGCCCGGGGCGCTCGAGTTTCGCGCCAACACTGGTGGATGCGTAGCCCGCCTCCGTGCGGGCAAGTTTATCGTCCACGTCCACCCATTCCACTCCCAATCGTTCGCGCACCATGCTGGTCGGCAACGTGATTTCAAGGTTGAAGCCGCCGGGCACCGGCTGCATTTCACCGTGGATGTTCGTGATGTACTCGGTTGCCTGATGCTCGAACCGGAATTCATCCACGCTGATGTGAAACGTGAAAGGACGCAGCGTACCGGGCGCCGCCGGGGAGAAGTGGAAGCGGACCGGATTGCCATATTCATCGCCGACGACCAGCACGACATGATCATTGTCCACGGCATCAGGTTCTTCGGCGCGCTGGTACACGATGCGATCATCCCGCGCCTGCATCAGCAGGTGGTAGTTGTCCTGGTACCGGCCGATGATGAACCAAAACGCGGCACTCCCTTCCGTGCCGGAGAATGTTTCGGTCCAGCCCAGGTAATCGGCCCAGTCGTCCGTGTAGCCATCGAGGTTAATGGGGTGGCGCAGGCGATGCACGTACAAGGTGCGTTCGGAACCGGAGGGGCTGAACGGAAACAGATCGGACTGATCATGCAGCGGTCCCGCCACGGCCCGCGCCGCATCCGAAAGCGAGGCGGCGAAAGATTCCCGCAGGTAGCGCTCCAGTTCGCGCACGTATCCGATCCCTGCGTACGGAACCGCCAGCACCGCGATGGACAGCAACAGCAACTGCGCGCGCAGGCCGAACCCGCGCCGTTTCACGCCTTCCATCGATAGCCCATGCCGTAGATCGTCTCGATGCGGTTGAATTCCCGATCCGCGTCCTCGAACTTGCGCCGCACGCGCTTGATATGGGACGTCACGGTGCCGTCATCCACGAAGATGTCGGCGTCGCGCATCAGTTGTTCGCGGTTCTTTACATGCCCGGGCACGCGCACCAGCGAACTGACCATCCAGAATTCCGTCAGCGTCAGTTCGATCTTCGTCCCCTTCCAGGCCACGGTGAGCGCGTTGCGATCCAGGGTCAGATCACCGACCGTGTGCACCTCCGCCGGCCCGGCATCGGAACGCAGCGCGTCCATGCGCCGGAACAGCGCCGCGACGCGCGCCAACACCTGCGGCTGGGAAACGTCCTTGGTGAGGTAATCGTCGGCGCCCAGGCGCAGGCCGGAGATCACGTCGAAATCCCCATCCCGCGCGGTCAGGAAGATGATTGGCAGCGACGGGGAGGCGGCGCGCAGTTCGCGGCACAGATCGAAACCGCCCTCGGCCTCGTCGCCGAGTCCGATGTCAATGATCACAAGGTCCGGCAGGCGCCGTTTCAGCGCCACGCTTGCCGACTTGCGGTCCGGGAACGGCTCGACCGTGTAGCCGACGCGGCGCAGCGCCGCCGCATAGTTCTCGCGGATCGCGCCCTCGTCCTCAATCAGTGCAATGCGGCGGCTCACCAGGGTCAACAATTTGATGCAAAATGAGGTATTGCATCACCCTGTTAATGTATCGCAAATCCCGTGCCGCCGAGCCAAAGGCGTGGGCGGCGCCATGATTTCGCCATAATTCATCGTCACTCCGCCCGAATCCCCCCGTTGCCGCGCCATTTCCGGGCGCTTAAATACGCTCACGAAACCGCCCCACACGGCAACGACAGCGGTACCTGAAGATGAAAACCCTCCTCGCCGGTCTGGCCCTCGGCATCGCGACCCTGGTCCCCGCAGCGATTGCGGACGCGGCCACGGATACCGGCGGCAACGGGGATAAACCCGCCGGGATCGGCATGGGCACATTGATTGGCGGGCTGCACGAACTGGCGCGCGGCGTCGCGTTCACGGTGTATTTCCGCACCAACAGCGCGGCGGTCAGCGGGGACACCGCCGCCCGGATTCAATTGATGGGGGAATTCCTGCGCCAATATCCGGAGCTGCGCATATACCTGGATGCCCACAGCGATCGGCGCGGCAGCAATGCCCATAATCGCCGCCTGAGCCGCGCGCGCGCCGATACCGTCGCCGGGCTGCTGCTGCAGTCGGGCATCCCCCCGGAACGCATCCGGGGTAATGCCTGGGGCGAGATCCAGGCGCATGCGCCCGCGGACGATCCGGAAGAGCTGTTCTTCGAACGGCGCGTGGATGTCCAGCTTGGTCTGGATCCCGAGGCGTGACGGCGAAATGCCCGGCCTCCGAATCGGGCGACCGGAAGCCGGCCGCCATTGCCAACCTTTTATGCGGCGCCCGGGCCGCGGCACATGCCGCGGCCGGGACGCCACCGGCGGGGGGCATTGTCCTCCTCCTCCCGGCGAAGCAGGTTCATCAGCCCCACGGCGTACTGGAGGTGATTCCGCGCCACGCGCTGATACCCGGCCCATCGTCTGCCTGCCCGCCTCCCGTCCTGGTGTTCGCCGCATGGTCCTGGCCGGAGCCGGCATCCCCAAGCCGTGCTCCGGACCAGGATTTCTTTATTCGCCGCACCGCCGCTCCTGATAGATTGCTGAAAAAGTCCGTCCTGGACTATTTCAGCTCGGTCGGTCCTTTGATCGCAAAACAGGCTGCCGAAAAACCGGTTTTTCGGCAGCCTGCTGCTTGATCTGCCAAGGCGTCGCGATGCGCGGCATGACTCAGGATCTGATCGTTGTCGGCGCGGGATTTGCGGGGAGTGCCTGCGCCAGAAACGCGGCCGCGCATGGGCTGCGCACCATGATCCTGGAACGCAATTCCTGGCCGGCCCGTCGGGTGCACACAACGGGAATTCTGGTGCGCGAACTGGCCGAACAGTGGGATCCGCCGGCGCGGCTGACGCGGCGTATCGAAAATGTGCGGTTGTACGGGCCGGGCGGGCGCAGCCTGGATCTGCATTCACCCGGCTACTACTTTCTTGCCACGGACACCGAGGCCCTGAGCGAATGGCACCGGCGACAGGCCATAGACGCGGGCGCCGCCCTGCGCTTCGGCTGCCCGTTCCGCAACGGCAGGGAAGCAGGTGATGTGCACCTCATCAATGACGGCGACCTGCGCACCCGCTACCTCGTGGGCGCCGACGGGGCGCGATCCTCGGTGGCCGCGCATTTCGGCATGGGCAGGAACCGGCAGTTTCTGTTTGGCGTCGAGGCGGAACTGCCGCCGCTGCCGGAACTCGATCCGTCCGCACTGCATGTATTCATAGATGGTGAACTGGCGCCGGGCTACATCGGCTGGGTGGTGCCGGGCGTCAATACCACCCAAATCGGCGTAGGCAGCCGCTTGCCGAGCCAGCTTGATCTGCGCGCCTTCATGGGGCGTGTAGAGACGTTACTCAAACTGGCGTTGCCCCGGCACACCGCTATCCGCTCGGGGGCCATCCCCTGCGGCGGGATCGTGCCGGACTGGCACGGCCCGAATCTGCTGCTGTTGGGCGATGCCGCAGGAACGGTGTCGCCGCTGACCGGCGGCGGCATTCATCCAGCCGTCCATCTGGGGGGAATGGCAGGTCAGGTCATCGCCGACCATCTCCTGTGCCGCGGTCCGGAGCCGCACCTCGCGCTTGCACCGCATCTGCCCGTTTACGGCATCAAGCTCCTGCTGCGGGCGGCCTTCGATCATCTGCCGGCAAAGGAACTGCTGACGCGGCTGCTGTTCTCCAGCCTGCCGTTCCGTGCCCTGGCGCACCTCGTCTTCTTCCACCAGCGCGGCCTGCTGACGACCGCGGCGTGGCGGGATCTGATGGAGTTGGTGCAGGGGACTTAGGGAAAAGGCAGCTACAAGCTACAAGCTACAAGCTACAAGCTACAAGCTACAAGCTACAAGAAAATGGACCGCGATGTTATCGTTGGGTTCCTTGTTGCTTGTGGCTTGTAGCTTGTAGCTATTTTTCATGCGCATTGCCTTCTTTTATCTCTCGATCGTCCTCATCTGGTCCACGACGCCGCTGGCATTCAAATGGAGCATCGCGCCCGGCCACGTCGCCGGGATCATGGCGCGGTTGTTGCTGGCCTCGGTGTGCGGCGCTGTGCTGCTGGGGCTGATGCGCGAGGCGCTGCCGTGGCATTCACGCGCCAGGCGGCTTTACCTGGTCAGCGGCCTCAGCCTGTTTCTCACCTGGTACAGCATCGGCTGGGGCATAAAGTTCATCCCGTCCGGGTGGGTAGCGGTCATCTTCGGCTTGACGCCGATCATGACCAGCATCATCACCACCGTCTGGTTCAAGGAGGGCCGGCTCGGCATCGCGCGTCTGGGCTCGCTGCTGACATCCTTGTCGGGTCTGGGCGTGATATTTCAGGATTCGCTCCGCCTTGGATCGGAGGCCGCGTGGGGCATCGGGGCAAATGTACTGGGAACATTCTTCTATGCCGCAACGATGGTGTGGATGAAGCGCATCAATGCCGGTGTCGGCGCCATCGCCTCGACCACGTCGTCACACGCGGTTGCATTGTCAATGTTCGCCGCAGCGGGGCTGATTACCGGCGTGCACGTGGAACCCGGGGTTTCGACCCGCGCGCTGGGGGCCATCGCCTATCTCGGGATCGTGGGATCCATCATTGCGTATTCGATGTTCTTTTATCTTCTCAAGCATCTGGATCCCACGCGCATCGCAATCATTTCCCTGATGACGCCGATCCTGTCGCTGCTCATCGGTCATGCGTTCAATGATGAGCCGCTGAACGCTTCAATCTGGACCGGATCCGGGCTGGTCGTGCTGGGCTTGCTCTGGTTCGAAATTGACAGCACGATGGCGCACAGGGCACATGCAGCAGCGATTGGCGATAACCCGCCGGGGAGGACGTGATGAATCAGTGGGCGATGGAGTTCGGCGTGCGCATCGGTTTCGCCGCCGTGATCCTGGTTGTGGGCCTGTGGTTCGCCGGGCGGCTGCGCACCGGCCTGGGGCGCATGATTGCGAGCCGCGGCTGCGATCCGATGCTGGTGTCGTTCCTGTCCGGCAGCGCCCACATTCTGTTCGTGGCCATGGTCATCATCGCCGCGCTGAGCCAGGCCGGCATCCACACCAGTTCGCTGATAGCGGTCATCGGCGCCGCGGGGCTGGCCGTCGGGCTGGCACTGCAGAGCTCGCTGTCCAATTTCGCCGCCGGCGTCATGATTATCGCGTTCCGGCCGTTCAAGGTGTGGGATGTGATCGAGACCAGGGCGTTATCGGTAAGGTGGAAGGCATCCAGATCTTCCATACCCAGCTCGTCACCGGCGACAACAAGCTGGTCATCGTGCCCAACGCCAGCATCACCAGCGGCAACATCATCAACTACTCGGCCAGGGGCATACGCCGCGTTGACCTCACCTTCGGCATCAGTTACGGGGACGACATCGGTACGGCCAAGGCCGAGTTGAATGAAATCATCGCCGCGGATGCACGCATCCTGAAGGACCCGGCGCCGGTGATCGCGGTGGCGGCGCTGGCGGACAGCAGCGTGAACCTGATCGTCCGGCCGTGGGTAAATGTGGATGATTACTGGCCGGTGTACTGGGATGTCACCGAGGCGGTCAAGCTGCGCTTCGATCAGAAGCGGATCACGATTCCCTATCCCCAGCGGGTGGTGCACACGCTGGGAGCCAAGGCGTCGGAAAGTTGAGTGGCTGGTGGCTGGTGGCTGGTGGCTGGTGGCTGGTGGCTGGTGGC
>JACORW010000088.1 GCA_016179185.1 Gammaproteobacteria bacterium
TCATTCAGCCGCTGTCGCGTCGTTTCAGCGATGACATTCGGGGAATTCTTCTCCGCAGCCTGTTTTTTCAGGTCATCGAGCAAAGACATGTAGCGGCACCTCCTTCCGATGGCGATGGTAAATTACGCGGGATAGTCTGCATGTCCGCCCGAGGCGGGTCAACGTGGCCGGAGGCAGTTACGCGCGGTCCGCAAGCCACGCGGCAATCGCCGGCGGCAGCATCTCCTGGGCGCGGACGCTGACGTAAATGCCGATGTGCCCGCCGGGGAACTCGAGGTCCGTGTAGTCAGCACTGCTGACGCAGCCGGCCAGGGCCTTGCTGGCATCGGGCGGCACCAGATGATCGTCGCGCGCGAAGATGTTCAGCACCGGCACGGTGATCGCCTGCAGGTCCACGCGCCGTGATCCGATCTCCACGGTTCCCCGGACCAGTCCGTTGTTCTGATAGAAGTCCCTCAGGAACTGCAGGAACGCGGCGCCGGCCTGATCCGGACTGTCGAAGATCCACTTTTCCATGCGCAGAAAATTCTTCGCCTTCTCCGGATCATCGAGACTGTCCACGAAGTCCACGTATTTCTGGCCCATGAGGCGGAACGGCTTCAGCATCAGGAACAGCCAGTTCAGCATCTCCCCGGGGCAGTTGCCGAATGCCTTTACCAGCAGGTCCGCATCCACGGCGCGAGCCAGGTGGCTCAGCATGTCGCGCGGGGTGTGAAAATCCACCGGCGTAACCGTGGTTATCAGATTGCGGACCTTGTCCTGGTGCAGCGCCGTGTAACACAGGCTGAACGTGCCACCCTGGCAGATACCCAGAAGATTGACGTGCGCCAGCTCATGCCGGCGGCGGATCACGTCCACGCAACGATCCAGATAGCCATTGATGTAGTCATCGAGCGTCAGGTACCGATCGCCGCCGTCGGGATAGCCCCAGTCAATGAGATAAACGTCAAGACCCTGCTTCAGCATGCCCTGAATCAGGGAGCGGCCGTCCTGCAAATCCGCCATGTACGGGCGGTTCACCAGGGCATAGCAAATCAGCACCGGTATGGCGAGCGGCTGTGGTACGCGCGGCTCGTAGTGATACAGCACGACTTTGTCTTCGCGATACACGGCGGAGCGCGGCGACACGCCTGCCTGGACGTCTCCCAGTTGCGCAATCGTGCCGAGCCCCCGGGCGAGGCGCGCATTGAACTCCAGCATCTCGCGCGCGACAGATTCGGGGTCGAGGGACGGCTGCGGCATGCAATCAGACTCCGCCCGCCCCGTCCTTGCGTTGCACGACCTGCCGCAGCAACTCCAGTTCTCGCTGCAACCGCAGCAGGGTTTCGCGATCCTCTTCCTGCCGGGACCGGGTCGTCCGCAATTCGCTGCGCAGATCCGCCTCACGCCGGTAGACGCCGTCCAGCGCCCGCACCGTCGGCAGGTTCAAGGCATCGAGACCGGCATCGATCATCCCGCGCGTGTGCAGTTTGAACGCGCACAGGGCATTTACCAGCTCTGCAAAGCAGCGGGCGAAGTCCGCGCCGAACATCATCTCGGCGTATGCGTCCTCACCGCAGTCCACCCACAGGTCATACAACGAGCGCAGGCTGTTCACTTTTGCTCCCCCCGACAGCCTGTGTTGCAGCCGATCGAGCGCCACCCGCGCCGCATCGGACAGCATGCGCAGATATTCCGACAGCGCGCGCTGGTATTCCTGCCACAAGCGCGCGCCTTCACGCACGGATTCACCGGCCGCGACCCGTTTTCCCTGCCCCGGCGCGGTGGTGTCATACAGCTGCAACCCTTCCTCGGGCAACCGCGCCACCAGCGCGCTGATCCGATCCCAGAAGTCATCCGGAACCTTCCATGCCCCCAGTATCGCCTCCATGCCGGGCGGGACCGCCCCCTCCCGCAGTTTCCGCTGCATGGCCGCGATCTGTCCCCGTAAATCCCGGTCCCAGTCCGATCCGGCGGCACCCGGCTGCGACAGGATTTCAATCAGCGGGCCGAAGAAAGCCGCGCTCTCCAGGAAGCTGCGCGACTGGCGGACGATGTCGGTGAAAACCCCGCGTTGTTCATCGGACACTGCGGCGGATGCGCGCTGCCACCAGAAATCCAGGGCATCCTGCCACGGGTTCGCCCCCGGCGTGGCAACGCCGGCCCCTGAACCACCCATTACCTGCAATGCCTCCAGATAGCGGCGCTGCAGGGCCGCCCAGTCGGTCAAATAATCGGGGTCAGATCCCATTTTCACTCAGGGAACCGCATTGGGGTCTGACCCCGGTTATTGTCGCAACAAATGTTCGTAGGCCTCGGTGGTGAGAAAATCAGGCAACAGTTCGCTGGCGATCATGCGTTCCAGCAACTGTGCCGCGAGGCGGTACTTGTGGGCCGCGAAATGCTCGGTGCCGAATTGCAGCCGGATGCTCTCCAGTTCGTGCGCGATCAGCTCGTGCACGTACGGCACGGTTATCTTGCGACCGTCGTCCAGCCTGCCGCCGGGGAAATGACACCACTGCCACAATTGCGCGCGGGCGATCTCGGCGGTGGCCGCGTCCTCCATCAGATTGTATAACGGCACCGAGCCCTGACCGCCGAGCCAGGATTCAGTGTAGCGCAGTGCAGCGCTGACGTTCTCCATCAGCCCGCGGCTGGTGATCGCGCCCTCGGGGACTTTGAGCAGATCTTCGCGCGTGATGCACACGTCCTCCAGCTTCCGGCCGATCTGGTTCGGACCGGGCATGTACTGGTTGTAGATCTCCTCGCACAACGGCACCAGCGCCGGGTGGCTGACCCAGGAACCGTCATGGCCGTTGCGCGCCTCGCGCTCCTTGTCCTTGCGCACCTTCAACATGGCCATTTCGTTGGCCGCCGCATCGTCCTTGATCGGGATCTGCGCCGCCATGCCGCCCATGGCGTGCACGCCGCGCCGGTGGCAGGTCTGAATCAGCAGCAGCGAGTAGGAACTCATGAAATGCGTGGACATTGACACCTGGCTGCGGTCCGGCAGCATGAATTGCGGGTGCCGCCGGAAACACTTGATCCAGCTGAAGATGAAGTCCCAGCGGCCGCAGTTCAATCCCGCGGCATGCTCGCGCAGCTCGTACAGGATCTCATCCATCTCGAACGCGGCCAGGATGGTTTCGATCAGCACCGTGGCGCGGATTGTCCCGCGCGGGATGCCAAGGGCCTCCTGCGCATGCACAAATACGTCGTTCCAGAGCCGCGCCTCCGGATGGGACTGCATCTTGGGCAGATAAAGATACGGTCCATCCCCCCTTGCCATCAGCGCGCGGGCATTGTGGAAGAAGAACAGGCCGAAGTCCCACAGCGCCGCGGGCACGGGGTCGCCGTCCACGCGCGCGTGGGCCTCGATCATGTGCCACCCGCGCGGCCGCACCATCAGCACGGCGGTCCTGGAATTCAGTTTGTAGTTCCTGCCGCTGGGCGCGGTCCACTGGATGGTTCCGGCGACGGCGTCGCGCACGTTGACCTGCCCGTCCATCATGATCTGCCACGTGGGAGACGAGGCGTCCTCGAAATCCGCCATGAACACGCGCGCGCCGGAATTGAGCGCATTGATGATCATCTTGCGGTCCACCGGACCGGTGATCTCGACCCGGCGATCCAGCAACACGGGCGGGATCGGCGCCACCGTCCAGTCCCCGGCGCGCTGCGCCGCGGTCTCCGGCAGAAAATCCGGCAGTTCGCCTGCATCGAGGCGCTGCTGGCGCTCGACGCGCCGCGCCAGCAGTTCCCGTACCCGCGGCGCGAATCGCCGTACCAGGTCTTCCACGAACACCAGCGCGTCCGGCGTCAGGATGGTTGCGTACGCGGGGGTGACGGCGCCGCTGATGGTCAGGCCGGCGGACGGCCGCGGCTGAATTCCCGTCTGCTTGTTCATCGCGTCCAAATTATACCTGCTGCGCCGATCCGTTGGAGACGAGAACAAAAAGCCCGCATCACACGGAACTACCGGTGATGCGGGCTTTGTCCCGGCTGCTCAACCGGACCGTCGCCGATTCAGCGTGGCTCAGGCCGCTTTCCTGCCGGCCGTCCGGCGTGCGGGCTTGACGGCGTTGCCTGTCTTCGCCGCGTCCGGCTGCGTGACTTCAAGGCTTTTCCTGATCCAGGAATTGAGTTCGTCCCGGGTCTCGGTGACGACATTGGCAAGCGCGCGGGAGATTTCAATCCAGCGCGTGCCCATGCTGCCGGCCAGTGCGGACTGCGCGGCCACGAAGCCGGGATAGTTCCCGGTGTCGGACAGCAGGCGCGCCTGCTCCACATTGGTTTCAATGCCGAGGTTGGCGATGGACACCTGAAGATCCGCCAGGCGCTTGATGGCACGGGAATGAATGGCGCCCAGTTCCTCGATGGACTTGACGGGCAATTTCGCGGGTGTAGCAAACGGCTCAAAAAAAAGCTTCGACATGGTAACCTCCTGGCCAGCATCTGGCATTGTGCACTGCAACATTGTTGCACCGCACAATAGTGCAAGGAGGCGCTCCTGTCAACGGGCCCCTCGCCGGCGTCTTGCAGAGCGGGATACTTCCTATAAATCAGATAGTTACGGAGTCAATTGCTTGCGCTGACACGGTGGGCAATAAGGTCCTGTACCACGGCCGGATCCGCCAGCGTGCTCGTATCGCCAAGGGTGTCCAGCTCATCCGCCGCGATCTTGCGCAGGATGCGACGCATGATCTTTCCGGAACGGGTCTTCGGCAGCCCCGGCGCCCATTGAATGACATCCGGCGTGGCGATCGGACCGATGACCTTGCGCACATGCTGCACCAGTTCCTTGCGCAGCTCCTCGGTTGGCCGCGCGCCGGCCATCAGCGTGACATAGGCGTAGATGCCCTGCCCCTTGATGTCATGGGGGCAACCGACGACCGCCGCCTCGGCCACATCCGGGTGCAGGACCAGCGCGCTCTCCACCTCCGCGGTGCCGATCCGGTGGCCGGACACATTGATTACGTCGTCTATGCGCCCCGTGATCCAGTAATAGCCGTCCGCGTCCCGGCGCGCGCCGTCCCCGGTGAAGTATTTGCCGGGGAACAATTTGAAATAGGTGTCCACGAAGCGCTGGTGATCTCCAAACACGGTGCGCATCTGTGCCGGCCACGGCCGCTTTATGCACAGCGCACCCTCCGCCGGGCCGGACAGCTCTTTGCCTTTTTCATCCACGAGACACGGTTCCACGCCGAAGAACGGCAATGTCGCCGAGCCGGGCTTGAGATCCACGGCGCCGGGCAATGCGCTGATCAGGATGCCGCCGGTTTCCGTCTGCCACCAGGTATCCACAATCGGGCAGCGGCGCGCGCCGACCACGCGGTGATACCACTCCCACGCCTCCGGATTGATGGGCTCGCCCACTGTTCCCAGAATGCGCAGGCTGTCGCGCTTGTGCCGGGTAACCCAGGTATCGCCCATTCCCATCAACGCGCGCAGCGCGGTGGGCGCAGTGTAGAAAATGTTGACCTTGTGCTTGTCCACCACCTGCCAGAAGCGTCCGGCATCGGGATACGTGGGCACGCCCTCGAACATCAAGGTCGTGGCGCCGTTGCACAATGGGCCATAAACGATGTAGCTGTGGCCGGTGACCCAACCGACGTCGGCGGTGCACCAGAAAATGTCGCCGTCGTGATAATCGAAGATATAGCGGTGGGTGATGGCAACGTACACCAGGTAGCCGCCGGTCGTGTGCAGCACGCCCTTCGGCTGGCCGGTGGATCCGGACGTATAAAGAATGAATAACGGATCCTCGGCGTCCATTTCCTCGGCCGGGCACTGGGCCGGTGCCGCCTGCATGGCCTCGTGAAACCAGATGTCCCGATCGGGAAACCAGTCCACGTTCCCGCCGGTACGCCGTACCACAATGACGGTGTGCACACCGGGACATTGGTCCAGCGCCTTGTCGGTATTGCCCTTGAGCGGCGTCTTGCGCCCGCCGCGGACCGTCTCGTCCGAGGTGACGACAACCTTGCAATCGGAGTCGAGGACCCGGTCCTTCAGCGCCTCCGGCGAAAATCCGCCGAATACGACGGAATGAATCGCGCCGATGCGGCTGCACGCCAGCATCGCGATGGCCGCCTCCGGGATCATCGGCATGTAAATGGAGACGCGATCCCCCTTCTTCACGCCGCGCCCCTTCAGCACGTTCGCAAAACGGCATACGCTCTCGTGCAGTTCCCGGTAGGTGATGCGGCGCGAAACCGCCGGATCATCCGCCTCCCAGATGATCGCGGTCTGCTCCGCGCGTTCCTCGAGGTGCCGATCCAGGCAGTTGAACGAAACGTTCAGCCTCGCCCCCTCGAACCAGCGGATGCGGCCGTCGGTGAAATTCCAGTCCTGGACCCGGTCCCATTTCCGATACCAGGTGACAAACCGGTCCGCCTGCGTGGCCCAGAAAGCATCCGGATCGCGGATGGACTGTTCATACATGGCCCGGAAGTCCTCGCGACGGATGTGCGCCCGCGCGGCCGCCGCCTCGGATACCGGATAAACCTTCTCCTCCATCATGGTTCGCACCTCCCTCGGTTCGCGACAGTTTAGCGAAGCGCGGCGCAGTTGAGAAACTTTCGCCTTTCAGTGAAAAGCAGAAAGTGAAAAGCGCAAAGTTAAGACACTCCCTCAATCACGACTGACGGGTAACCCGTGGCCGCTTTCAACTTTTCACTTTGAACTTTCAACAACCTGTAGGACCGACTTCATGCCGGCCGGAAGAGGAGGTTACACTTTGTCAGGATGACCAAGGCTGCCCGCACCATTCTTGTTCCCGCCGGCCCGTTTACGGCGATCAAGTACGGCATTTATCTGCTGCTCGCGGCCGATATCTTCCTTTTCCTGCGCGAGGAATGGGTGGCCGCGATCCATACGCTGGTCGGACCGCTCGATTTTCGCAATGTCATCTCCTCGTTCGCCCAGACCATAGATACGGCGGCCTGGGTCGTGTTGCTGCTGCTGTTCGAGCTGGAAACGTTCGTCATCCCGGACGAAGAATTGCGCGGCCGGCTGCGATGGGTGCTGCACGGCGTGCGTGGCACGTGTTTTCTGCTCATTGTCTATGCGTTCTATGGATACACGGCCCTGTGGCTGGATCTGTACGCGGCTACCCCGCTTCCCGGCGCCGATCTGTGCAGCCTGGCCCCGGCCGGCGCTGCGCTGATGTCGAATCCCGACGAATATGTAACCGTCACCGCCGCGAATTGCGCCGCACTCTCCCCGGATGGTCTGCTCTGGCAATTGACACCGGCGCCGAATCCCGTCGTCTCCGGCACCACGGCGCTGGAACTTGCGCGCCGGCTGGCATTGGCCGACGTCATCAACGCCGGCACCTGGCTGCTGGTCGTGCTGCTCCTGGAAATAGACGTGCGCCTGCAACTGCGAGGCTTGCTGCGCGGCTGGACCATGCGCATCAGCGAGGCGTCGAAGGGCGTCCTGTACAGCGTGTTGCTGGCGTGCGCCCTGTACTGGGGCTACGCCGGATCATTCCTGGATTTCTGGGATGCCTTTCTGTGGCTGCTGGCGTTTGTGCTGATCGAGATGAATGTGATCGAGTGGCAGGCGGAAACGACTGGTGGCTAGTGGCTAGTGGCTAGGCACCTGTCTTGTCTGAGCGCCGCTGGTACGTCTTCTCCACGTAATCGTCCACAATCTTCCGAAACTCCCCGGCAATATTCTCGCCGCGCAGCGTCGTGACCTTCTTTCCGTCCACGAATACCGGCGCCGACGGCGCCTCGCCGGTCCCCGGCAGGCTGATGCCGATGTCCGCATGCTTGCTTTCGCCGGGACCGTTGACGACGCAGCCCATGACGGCGAGGGTCATGTCCTCGACTCCTGCATATTGCTCGCGCCAGATGGGCATCTGGCTGCGCACATAGGCCTGGATATTGTCGGCCAGTTCCTGAAACACCGTGCTCGTGGTGCGGCCGCAACCGGGGCAGGCGGTCACCAGCGGCGTGAAACTGCGCAATCCCATGGTCTGCAGGATTTCCTGCGCCACGACGACCTCGCGCGTCCGCTCGCCCCCGGGCTCGGGCGTCAATGAAATGCGGATCGTGTCGCCGATGCCTTCCTGCAGCAGCACGCCCAGCGCCGCCGTGGACGCCACGATGCCCTTGGAACCCATCCCTGCCTCGGTCAGTCCGAGATGCAGCGCGTAATCGCAGCGCGCAGCGAGATCGCGGTACACGGAAATCAGCTTTTGCACGCCGCTGACCTTGCACGACAGGATGATGCGATCCCGGGGCAGTCCGAGTTCCTCGGCGCGCGCCGCGCTTTGCAGCGCGGAAATGATCAACGCCTCCTGCATTACCGCGTCCGCAGACAAGGGGTCCGCGCGCTTCGCGTTATCGTCCATCAACTGTGTGGCCAGCTCCTGATCGAGACTTCCCCAATTGACGCCGATGCGCACCGGCTTGCGGTACTCGATGGCCTTTTCAATCATCGTCGAGAACTGGCTGTCCTTCTTGCGCCCGAAGCCGACGTTGCCGGGGTTGATGCGGTACTTGGCCAGCGCCTCGGCGCAGTCCGGGTACCTGGTCAGCAGCAGATGGCCGTTGTAATGGAAATCTCCAATGATCGGGACGCGGCAACCTGAGGCTTCCAGCCGATCGCGGATTCGCGCCACCTCCGCCGCGGCCTCCTCGGTATTCACGGTGATGCGCACCAGTTCCGAGCCGGCGGCGGCCAGTTGCCGGATCTGGGTCGCGGTCGCCGCGGCGTCCGCCGTATCCGTGTTGGTCATGGACTGGACAATGATGGGTGCGCCGCCGCCTACCAGGACCGCGCCGATCCTGACGCCGACGCTTTTGCGGCGAGGTAATGGGTGCTGGCTGCTCGACATCAATGATTTCCGTGGTTCAATGCGGCGATCCGGGGCGGGAAGTATCGAATATCGAATGTCGAATGTCGAATGTCGGAACCCTGGCGCGTGTTTTCCGCCTGTGTTTTCCCCTTATTCGATATTCTATATTCGACCTCCGAAAAACGCCCCCCGCAGGCAATGCAATCCCAATCCGGGAAAAATTCGCGTCACAATGAGATAATTCACACTTTATGTCCTTCGCCCACCGCCACCAATTCACCCGGGATGAACTGCTGACCTGCGGCCGTGGAGAACTGTTCGGCGCGGGCAACGCCCAGTTGCCGTTGCCGGACATGCTGATGTTCGATCGTATCACGGAGATCCGCGCCGGCGCCGGACACTATGGGCAGGGGCTCCTGGTGGCGGAACTCGATATCAAGCCGGACATGTGGTTCTTCCATTGCCATTTCCAGAATGACCCGGTGATGCCCGGGTGTCTGGGGCTCGATGCCATGTGGCAGCTTGTGGGTTTCTATCTCGGCTGGACCGGGGCGCCGGGCCGCGGCCGGGCGCTGGGCGCCGGCGAAATCAAGTTCAGCGGCCAGGTGACGCCGGAAAACAGGCTGGTCACCTACACTATTGACATGAAACGCGTGATCAAGCGCAAGCTGGTAATGGGCGTCGGCGATGGCCGGATGTCGGTGGACGGAAAGGAGATCTATCTGGCGCGGGATCTGCGCGTGGGACTGTTCCGCACCGACGCCGGCAACAGTTTTGGGGAATAAGCGGGCATGCGCAGGGTCGTCGTCACCGGTCTCGGCATCAAATCCAGCATCGGCTGCAGCCAGGCCGAAGTGCTCGCTTCGCTGCGCGCGGGGAAATCCGGCATCGAGTACTGCGAGGAGTATGCGCGCCTCGGATTCCGCTCCCACGTACACGGGCCCATTCGCCTGGATCTCGATGCGCTGATTGACCGCAAGCTCCGGCGCTTCATGGGCGACGCGGCGGCATTCGCATATCTCGCCATGCGCGACGCCATTGCCGATGCCGGGCTGACAGACGATGCCGTTTCCGATCCGCGCGTGGGATTGATTGCCGGCAGCGGCGGCTCGTCCACCGCGAACATGGTGGCGTCCGCCGACACCCTGCGCGAGAAGGGCGCGCGCAAGGTCGGTCCCACCATCGTGCCGCGGGTCATGTCCAGCACGTGCAGTGCCTGCCTGGCGGTCGCATTCCGGATCAAGGGGGTGAACTATTCCATCAGTTCCGCCTGCGCGACCAGCGCGCACTGCATCGGCAACGCCTGCGAGATCATCCAGGCCGGCAAACAGGACATCATATTCGCCGGCGGCGGCGACGAAGTGCACTGGACCGGCACATTGCTGTTCGATGCCATGGGCGCGCTGTCCGCCAAATACAATGATCGCCCGTCCATGGCCTCGCGCGCCTTCGACGCCGATCGCGACGGCTTTGTCATCTCCGGCGGCGGCGGCATCCTCGTGCTCGAGGAACTGGAGCACGCACGCACGCGCAACGCGAAAATTTACGCCGAGATCGTCGGTTACGGCGCCACCTCCGACGGCTTCGACATGGTGAAACCGTCCGGCGAAGGCGCGCTGCGCTGCATGCGCCAGGCGCTCGTCACCGTGGACTCTGCCGTTGACTACATCAACGCCCATGCCACCAGCACCCCCGCCGGCGACGTCGCGGAGCTCGGGGCCGTGCGCGAGTTGTTCGGCGCAAACCTGCCACGAATAAATTCCACCAAGTCGCTGACCGGTCACGGCCTCGGCGCCGCCGGCGTCAACGAGGCGGTGTTCACGCTGCTGATGCTGAAGCACGATTTTCTGTGCGCCTCGGCGAACGTCGAACGGCTTGACCCCGAGGCCGAAGGCATGCCCATCGTGCGTGAGCGCATCGAAGGCGCCGGCCTGCGCACGGTCATGTCGAACAGCTTCGGTTTCGGCGGCACGAATGCGACGCTGGTGTTTCGGAAGCTGGCGTAGCGGTGCGGGAAGGGAGTGGACCCCACCGAACTCATCGCAGTGCTGCTGAGCTGGGCATCCAGCCTGTCCGGCTACCCCTACCCTGACTCGCGCCCGGAGATCGAATACCGCGAACACGCCTTCTTCGAGCAACACGCCTGCGCCGAAGCAAAAAACTGCCGTGCCGTCGCCTGGTACGACAATGCCGGCACCATTTATCTGGATACCCGCCTTGCCGATATGGAAGATCCCGTCATTCGCAGCGTGGTCGTGCACGAGCTGGTGCATTACCTCCAGGACCTGAGCGGCGAGTACCAGACCGGATCGTGCCGGGAACAGATGCGGCGGGAACAGCATGCCTACGCGGTGCAGCGGGCCTATTTGAACCGCATCGCCGGGCAATTCGCCGCGACCTACCCCGTCTATGCCCCGTGCCCGGAAGCAGCGGCGGAAACCGGCTGAAATGTGCGCCGGCGCACGGACCGGCGCCCGAACATTGAGATCACGGTCACAATTCGGCCGATCCCGGCCGGCGATATTTTCCCGAGTGTGATACCCGTCACGGCACACCCCGGCGCAAAGGCGGTAGGATTGCATCCAACATCATTACCTCCCTAATGATGTTTATGGACGGCCCGGTGGTGTCGAACCCTCCTCCCCCCCAACGACACTCGCCGGGCCGCTTTGTTTTCTACGGCCGGTCCGCGGCCAGGCCGCAAGGTGCGTCCAACCCTAATACCCCACGCCGCGAAGGCGAATGAAGCGCCGCGCACGCCGCGCCCGGATCTGATCCGGCTGGACAGCGCCGGCAGTCCGTGCGGGAAGGAAAAGACGACCCGTCCCGGGGAGGATGCGCGGGCGAAGATGGAAGCCCGTCGTATGGTCTACAATCAGTATTGACCACGCGGTTCACTGCGGCTGGGGGCCATGCAGATCTTGAATTTCATTACGATCTTGCGCCCGGCGATGAACTTCCCTGCATCCGCCATGGCACGGATCCAGTGCCAAGGGTCCGCGCCGCCACCAGACCCGGCTATCTGCCCCGCTTAGGTCCGGTTCAAGTTATCCCTGTTGGGCGAGGCAGCAATGTCCGGCACCTACAATCTCCAACTCGTTGTCCTCTCCCTGATTGTCGCAGCCGTCGCGTCTTACACCGCCCTGGATCTGGCCGGACGTGTCAGCGCGAGGCAGGGGAATTCCTCCTGGATCTGGCTGGCTGGCGGCGCATTCTCGATGGGTACCGGCATCTGGGCGATGCACTTCATCGGCATGCTGGCGTTCCATCTTCCGATCCCGGTGGCTTACGACGTGTGGATCAACGCGCTGTCGTGGGTCATAGCGATAATTGTTTCCGGTGTTGCACTGGCCATCGTACGCCGTCCCATCATGACCACCGGTAACATCACCATTGGCGCAACGCTGATGGGGGCGGGCATCGCCTGCATGCACTACACGGGGATGGCCGCAATGCGGATGTCGCCTCCGATCGTCTACGACCCGCTGCTGTTCGTCGCGTCCGTATTAGTTGCGATCGCGGTGTCACTGGTGGCCTTGTCGCTTGCCTTCCAGCTTCGGGAAAAGCATTCCCCTCTGGCCATACTCGCCAAACTGGGCAGCGCGCTGATCATGGGACTGGCCATCGCCGGCATGCACTATACGGGCATGGCGGCGGCCCGGTTTGCCCCCGACAGTATCTGTCTCGCCGCGGGTTCCACGGTGGGCCTCAATAACGCCACGGTCGCCGCGCTGGTCGGGCTGGCGACAATCAGCATCCTCGCCATCACGCTCGTCATCTCCGCATTTGACGCCCATTATCACGCGCGAGTCTCGAAACTCGCGGACTCGCTGACGGTCGCAAACGAGCAATTGCGCAATATCGCCCTCTACGACACGTTGACCGCGCTGCCGAACCGGTTCCTGCTCCATGACCGGCTCGGGCAGGCCGTGAGCCGCGCCGAACGCGGGCAGAGGCTGTTCGCCGTGCTGTTCGTGGACCTCGACAGATTCAAGCCCGTCAACGACAACTTCGGCCACGCCGTTGGGGACGAGTTGCTGAAGACCATCGCGAAGCGGCTGACCGGCTGCGTACGCAAGGAAGACACGGTCGCGCGTGTCGGCGGTGACGAGTTCGTCGTGGTCCTGAATGAGATCGGCAACACGGAGGATGTGGCGACGGTCAGCAGCAAGATTCTGGGCGAGTTGTCGCGGCCGGTGCTTGTTGACCGTCACGAGCTGGACATCTCCTCCAGCATCGGCATCAGCGTGTATCCACGGGATGGCAAGGACATGAATACGCTCATGCTCAATGCCGACACCGCCATGTACCACGCCAAGAGCGGCGGGCGCAACGAATACCGCTTTTTCGTCCCCGAGATGTGTGCGTCCCGACCTTCCGCCGCATAGTCCGGAGTGTCCTCTTCGTCCTGGTCCGTTGCCGGATGCCGGCGCGACAGTATTTTGGTTCCCCTGCCGGAAAGTCTTACGCGCTGATCCAGCCGCGCAGCAACGGAAAGTACAGCGCCGTCCTGACCGGCTGCGGGAAAACACCGGTCAGCAGGCTCCGATAGCGCGACAGCGGTTCCGAATATCGCTCCAGCTCCCGCGCCAGAAATGCGTCACGATCCGCGCCCTCGTGGCGGCCGGTCTTGTAGTCAATGATCCAGCGCGTGCCTTCCCGGTCCAGAAATGTCCGATCGATGACGGCGTTCACGGGCCGCCCCCGATGCAGGCCTGACACGGTGAATTCGTTGTGCGCCTCGAAGTGATCCGGGGACAGGATCCAGCGGCCGCGATCATCCTCCAGCGTGTTGATCAATGCCTGTTCGACCAGCGCGCGCGCGGCATCCAGTTCCGCCTCCGCCACGCCCAGTTGCCGCAACAGCGCAACAAATACCGGACCGTGATCCCGCACCCGCGGGACGTCCCATTGGGAAAGTCCCTGTTCGGCGATGCGCTGGATGGCGCGGTGGTAGACCGTGCCCACGTGCATGGCCGTTTCCCCGGCCCATTCAAATTCCGGCTGCCCGGGCGATGTCCCGGCGGCGAACGGCGACTGCCACGGCACGGCATCAGGCGCATCCGGCAGACTCCATTCCGGCGCCAGCCGGCGTAATGTCCGGCGTTCCGCTGCGGCATCCGGGGATCTTTGCGCCGCAGCCGGCGCGCGCGCCGATTCAAACTCGCCCCGGACCACCGGCCACAACTGTGAAAGCGGACTGTCGCGGCGCGGGTCCAGCAGCGCTCCGTCATTGTCCGCGCGCGCGCTCCCCAGCAGGTGCAACCGGCACCTGGCGCGTGTGGCCGCCACGTACAGCAACCGGCCTTCCTCGTAATCCTGCCGTTCGTTCTCGAAATATTGCAGACACTTGTATAGCGGCACTTCTTCGGCGCCGATGGCCCTGATGGGCGCGAGCAGCAGGTCCTGGCCGCCATCCTCGCGGGCGCGTTCGTCCCACAGCATCAACTCCCTGTCGTCCCGGCGCCGCCCGCGGCCGAGGCCGGGCAGGATGACGGTATCGAATTCCAGCCCCTTCGCCTTGTGCATGGTCATGATCTGCAGCGTACCGTCTGCCTCCAGGTCCGGCGCACCGAAGAGTTTCTGCACCGCCTCGGTGAACGCCGCCAGGTCGCGCAGCCTGCCGCCGGACTCGTGCGCACGGAGCAGGTCAAGAAATGCACGCGCATTGTCCAGATCCGCGGCCGACTGCAACGTGGCCGGGCCGCCGACCGAGAGCCAAAGCGCCGCCACGTTGCGATGCACCGGCACCCGGCCTTGGCGCGCGAATGCCGCCGCGAACTCGTCCCGCACCCGCAACGCCCGGTTACCAGAGTCCGGGCTTAATCGCGCAAGACGATCTGCCTGATTCAGACACTGCCACACCGCGCCCGGCGCCCCGTCCTCCACGAGCGACAGCAGTTCCGCCAGCGTCAGGCCGCACCACGGCGCGCGCAACACTGCCAGCCAGGCAATGCGATCTGCAAGGTGCGAAAGCGCGCGCGTCAGTGCCAGCAGATCCTGGATCGCCGGCCGTTCCCCCAGCGGGTCTATTTCCACGGCGCAATAACGCATCCCGGCCTGCTGCAGGGCCGGCACGATGGCGTGCAGGTAATTCCGGTTGCGGACGAGGATTGCGATGGTTCCGGCCGGATCGCGGGCGCGCTCGGCGCGAATGATATTCAGCACCGATTCGGATTCCGCTGAATCGTCGCGCCCGCGTTGCGCGTGGAGGGTCACGGCAGCGTCGTCGGCACCACCATGAATCGCCTCGGCGGGGGCAAAATCCACCGCGCCGCGCGCCACGTCCGGCCTTTCCGGCAGGACGTGACGGAAGACATCGTTGACCCAGTTGACGATGCCGGCCCGGGAACGAAAGTTGACGCGGATGCGCAGCGGCTCCAGCGCGATCTGACCCAGTCGTCGGCGCTGCCAGGTCTCCAGGAACTTGCCGACCTCCGCCTCGCGGAAGCCGTAAATGGACTGCATCGGGTCGCCGACCAGGAACAGGGTACGCCCGTCGCCCTGCTGCCAGCCGGCCGTCAGGCGCTCCAGCAAACCATATTGATTAATGGAAATGTCCTGGAATTCATCCACCAGCAGATGCCGGATACGATGGTCTAGGTGCAGCGCGAGGTCCGTGGGCGCCCCGTCCTGCTCGAGCGCCTGGTTCGCCGCCATGGCTACGCCGATGAAGTCAATCTGGTGGCGCTCGCTGAACACGATGCGCAGTTGCGCCTCGGCCAGCAGCAGTGACGCGGACAGCGCCTGCGCGATCTCCCACTCCCGTTCCTCATAACGCACCGGCGGCAGGTAGCGAAGTTCCACCAGCCTGCGCAACAGGCGATCGTGCCCCGCAACCTGCGCCAGCAGTGATTTCATGCGGCCCTTCATCGCCGCAAACCGCTCCTTGTTGCGCTTCTCCCCCGGCGGAAACCCCTGGTTCACATTGACTGCCTTGCGCCATCCGCCGTCCCGGGTGAGAAGCAGCTCCGCGATCCCCAGCCACTGCGGCACCGCGGCGTGATCGGCGTCCGGCAGCGCCGCGAGTCCGGCACAGGCCCGGATCGCGACCGGCTGGTCGCCGTTTTCGAGGTTGCGGGCCGCAAACTCCGCGAGCGCGAGGAGTTCGTCCACGAGCGCCTCCGGGAATTCGCCGCGCAGACCGGCGAGGGATGCATTCACCAGCCGCGCCAGCGCGCCTTCGAGTTCGTCACGGCGCACACCACGGGCGACGTGCCGCAGCCACTGATCGCGCCGGCGCAGCATCGTGGCCAGCAGATTGCGCGCGCGCGGCAGGTCATTGTCGAAATAGGCCAGCAACGCGGCGATGGCCTCCGACCAGGACTCCCCCGCATCGAGCTGCGCCAGCGTGCGCGCCGCCGCCTCGTGGTACAGGGGCTCCGGATCATCCACGGTTTCCGGCTGCGCGCCCAACCGCGACAGCATCGGCATCTGCCGCGTCAAAAGCGCGCAGAAACTGTCCACGGTCTGAATGCGCAGCCGTCCCGGATTCTCCTCGAGGCGCCATCCGCCGTGCGCATCACGCGCCAGCACTTCCCGCGCCAGCCGCCACGTGGTACGCGCGTGCAATCCATCCGGCTCTGCCCCGGTGCGCGCCGCAATCAATGCTCCCATGACCCGCCCGCGCATCTCGGCGGCGGCCTTGTTTGTGAACGTCATCGCGACCGTCTCTTCCGGCCACTCCACGCGCGCCAGCAGTCCGAGGTAGCGCTGGATCAGCAGCCCGGTCTTTCCCGAGCCGGCCGGGGCCTGAACGATGAACGAGGCGCCGGGGTCCAGCACGCGCTCGCGTTCATTCTGATCGGCGGCCGTTCTATTCCCCATGACGATCCTCACTGTCGTCCCGCGCCGCAACCAGTTCGTGCACGCGGCACAGCGGGTGCAGGTCGCAAACGCGACAGGTGGCCGCGCCATCCCGGGGCTGAACCGGGGCGTGTCCGCGCTCGAACTCCGCGGCGAGATCCACAAGCACCGAACGCCATCCGCCGATCAGCCCATCCCAGTTTTCTGACGGGCCGACGCCCGGCAGCAGATCGGCATCCGCCGCCACGCCATTGAGGCTGCATTCTCCCCGGGCGATGCGCGCGAATGCGACGGCCGCGACGGGTTCACCGCCGGTGACGGCATACAGCGGAAGTTGCGGTTCCTCCGGGCGGCTGCCGTCCCAGGGGCGCGCGGGCACCTTGCCGGTCTTGTAGTCGAGGATCACGTGCCGGCCGTCCGCCAGGGCATCGATCCGATCCACGCGCAACTGCCCGGCGATGCCGCCCAATTGAAAAGGCCGCGGCTGCTCACAGGCAACTACCGTGAATGGCGCGCGACCGCGCTCGAGATCGAGCCACTCCCGTGCCAGCGCGCACAACCGCTCCCGCTCAATGGCCAGGAAACGGCGCGTGAACACCTGCGGGTGCCGCGCGACCACCGGAGACAATGCGTCGTCCACCGCCTGCCGGATCAGCGCCTCCAGCTCGCCGGCGGCAGCGGCCAGCAATGCCTTGTGCGTGCGCAACGACTGCCACAGCCTCTGCATCATCGCGTGCACGAGATCCCCGCGCTCCAGAGCGTCCAGTCCCACGTCCACCTCCGCCAGCGAATCCGCCCCGAGACGGAACCGGGCAAAGGCGCGGAACGGACAGGCCGCCTGATGCTTGAACAGCGCGGCACCGCCATGCACCTGCGCACCGGGCGGCAGCACGGGACCGGTTTCGTCGCTGAACGTCTCGACCCGGCGATGCCGAAACACCACTTCCATCCAGCCTTCCACCGCCTCCACCGGCGTCTCTCCCGGCGCAAGGCCCGCGGTCATCGGGCTCGGCCGCAGCACGCGATCCCCGTCCTGCCGCGGCCAGCTCACGATCACGTCCGGGCAGCAGGACAGTAATGACCCGGTGATGCGGCACGCGCGCGCCAGCTCAACTTCCGCGCTGCTGCGCGGCATGCCGTACTCGCGCTGTAGCGCCAGCGGAAGGAACGGGTTGGGCTGAGCAGCGCGCGGCCACGCCTCCTCGTGCCACCCCGTGGTCCACAGGCGATCGAATCCCATGTCCGCGGCGCCGGCCAGATCGATGATCTGGATCGGCGCCTCCGGCGTCTGCGGCTGGAACGAGCGCTCCGCGGCCAGCCGGCGCAGGTGATGCAGCGCGGCGCCGAACCCCAAGCTGCCGGCGACATTGTCCAGCGACGCGAACTCGCCCAGCAGTTCGCGCCACGCCGACAGCGTCTGGTATTCGATACTCGCAAGCGGCCGGTCCCCCGGCCAGCCGGCTGCCGCCAGCAGTTCCGAAAAGTCCCGCGCCCAGGATGCCGGGCGCTGACGGCCCGGGGTAACGCGGGACCGCACCTGCAATGCGCCCAGCGCCCGGACCATTTCCGGAGCGCCGGCGAACCTGCCGCCTGCGCATTCGGCAAGAATCGTCCCCAGTCCCAGCTCCGGTTCACGGCGACGGCGCAATCCGGCATCCAGAACAGGCCGCGCCGCCTGCTCCGCCTCCGCGCCGCGAAGATACGGGCTGTGCAACAACGTCGTGACATCCACCATGGCCAGCCGCTCCCGCGCCAGCTCGAGCAGCAGCAGTGCGTGGGAAATCAGCGGCTGCCCGGTCAGCGGCCGGCCGGCGGCGATGCTGAAGGGGCGCTGGTACGCGTCCGGAATGGACAACAATGACGCCGGCGCGAGCACATCGTCGAAAATATCCTGAACCAGGGCGCGCAGCGACTGCAGCCCGGGCACGACAACGCCGATGGCGGCATCGGGCTCCCGTGTCAGGTGATGGCGCGCCCAGTTTGCCGCGGCAATGAGTTCGGCGCGCGTGTCGTTGAATGGCACGCACCGGGCGGCTGTCGCGCAGCGCGGGGCGGGCGGCTGCGCAACGGCCACGCCGGCATTCTCAAGGGACCCAAGCAATTGTCTGTGCATCGGCGGCAGCTCGTCGAATCCCACGAACACCGCTGCCCGCGCATTGCCGGCCGGCACTGCCACGATGCACGCGGCGAGTTTCTCCGGCAATGACGCCTCGTCAAGCCAGCGTTTATCATCGCAGCGGCGCGCATAGGCCGTGGACCAGGACCGGAACGCGCGGGCGTCCTCGTTCAGAAATACGCCGTCGGGAAATGCCGGCACGCCCCATTGTTGCAGCGTTTGCCACGCCTCGACGGCGCGCTCGGCCACGGCGGCGGGCTGCAGCAGATGTTCGCGCCAGGGCGAGGACTCAATGATCTGTTGCCACAGAAACCGGCGCTGCGCCGCGGACAATAACGCCTCGGTCCGCGCGCCGATCCATTGCTGTTCCTGCCACAGCCGCACGACCCAGCGGTTCCACGTCAGGATGTCCGGCGTCTGCCACGCCGCCGCGCCCGCCGCCAGACGCGATTGCGTGTATTGCCACGATAATCGCTGCGCCAGCCGCGCACTGGAGGTGACGATGGTGATGCCGGGGCGGAGCCAGTCTTGAAGGCGGGAGGTCATTTGGGATACGTATCTGGTGGCTGGTGGCTGGTGGCTGTCAGTTCCGTATATTCCGCAAATTCTCCACCAACGCCGGATTGTCTATGAACGAATTCCGCTGTCCCTGGATCCGCTCGATGACCGAATTTCGTTCCAGCTCCTGATTGCTGGGCGGGTCCGCGCGGTTCCATTCCTTGAGCAGCTCCAGCATTGCGTCGCTGACCGGGAACTTGTACGTCGCCCGCATGTACAGAATCGCCCGGGCGATGTTGCCGCGCGCCAGCGGGCGCGGCTCCAGTATGCCGTTCTGCCATTCGACGTCACAGGTGTCGTAGCGCCAGTTCTCGCCGGCAACCACGCCGTAGGCGCGATTGATTCGGTAGGTAATGAGTTCCTGCGGCTCGGGATAAAGGTTGTGCAGGTCGGATTCCATGCGCGCGAATTTTTCCCCGATCCGCGCCAGGCACTGGGCGCGGTCCCGGCAACCCAGCGCCTTGACCATCGCCGTTACCGGAACCAAATGATCAATGCTGACGCTGCGTCCGTCCTGGAGGCGTTGCCCGGCGCCGAAGTGTTCCCCGCACAGCAGCGTCCAGCCGCCCGCCGGGTACAGTTGCTGCCAGAATGCACCGGTGACCACGAATTCGAAATCAAACGGCTGCCCCTCCTCGCCCTGCGCCATGGCGGCGGCATGCCCGAGCAGCAGGGCGGCTGAGCAAAGCAGCAGTCTGGCGGCAGGGGGAATCATCGAATAAACAAAAAAGCCGCACCGTTGACCGGTTGCGGCGCGCTGAGCAATGTCGGCCGATTCTACCAGTTGCCCGTCCGGCAATTGAACGAGACCAGGCCACGGATGGCCGGGAGCGGCCGATGGACAGGAGTCCAAGTGCCGCGCAGGCCACGGATGGCCGGGAGCGGCCGATGGACAGGAGTCCAAGTGCCGCGCAGGCCATGGATGGCCGGGAGTGGCCGATGGACAGGAGTCCAAGTGCCGCGAAGGCCAAGGATGGCCAAGAGCGGCCGAAGGCCAGGGATGGCCGGGAGCGGCCGACGCAGCGCCGGCAATGCGTGGCAA
>JACORW010000090.1 GCA_016179185.1 Gammaproteobacteria bacterium
CCATAAACCCCTCGCCTTACAGGCGAGGGTTGTTTAGTGGGTTGATGCAAAAGTCCGTCCCTGGACTTTTGCATCGCGCTTCGGCCAAAGCACAGCTTCGGCCTTGCTCCGTTTATCAAGCGCTTGCGCACTTGATAAATGTCGCGTCCCATCCGACCGCCATGGACGACCGCCAGGGACGGCGGAAGTGCGGAAAACGCATGGAGCAGTTTTCCGCCGGCGGAAGTGCAGATTTCGCAGGAGTAGGAAATCTGCCATGGGGCGCCGCAGGATGATGCAAAAAAGGTATTGCATCATCCTGCTACAGGTATTTGTTTTCGCGAAACCAGCGGATGGCCTCCTCGATGGCCTCGCGCGCCGGCCGCGAGGCGTAGCCCAGTTCCCGTTCCGCCTTTGCGGAACTGAAGTACATGTGCTTGCGCGCCATCCTTACGCCGTCCACCGTGGCGAAGGGTTCGCGGCCGGTGACTTCGGCGATGCGCTCTGCCATCCAGGCGATGGGGAGCACGACGTCATGGGGCAAGCGGATCCGCGGTGCCGGACGGTCGCCGATGGACGCAATCAGGTTCAGGATGGACTTCAGGCTCAGGTTTTCGCCGCCGAGCACGTAGCGCTGGCCGATCTTCCCTTTTTTCAATGCCAGCAGGTGGCCCTCGGCCACGTCATCCACGTGTACGACATTGAGACCGGTGTCCACGTACGCGGGCATCTTCCCGGTCAGCATGTCAACAATGATCCGCCCGGTGGGCGTGGGGCGGATGTCGCGCGGACCGATGGGCGCCGAAGGGTTCACGACGACCACCGGCGCCTTGTCCTTTGTCACCATCTCCATGACCGCCTGCTCGGCCAGGAACTTGGATCGTTTGTAGTGCCCCACCATGTCTGCCAGCGACACCGGAGTTCGTTCATCCGCCGGTGTGCGGTCCGGTTTGATGCCGAGCGTGGCCACGCTGCTGGTATAGACCACGCGCCTGACGCCGGCCTCCATGGCGAGACGCAGCAGGCGCCGGGTGCCCTCGACGTTGGTCCGGTAGATCGCGGCCGGGTCCGGCACCCACAGGCGGTAGTCCGCGGCGACATGGAACACGGCGTCGCAGCCGCGCACGGCGCGGGACAGGGAGTGATCGTCGTTCAGATCGCCGGTCGCGATCTCCACCGGCAGGCCCTTGACGTTGCGATGGCTGCTCTCGGGCCGCACCAGCACGCGCGTCTCGATGCCGACGCTCAACAGTCGCCGCGCAACCGCCGAGCCGACGAATCCGGTGGCGCCGGTAACCAGTGCCTTCATCAAACCCGAAACAAGTACTGCTTGCCGGGTTCGCGTTCGCAGTCCGGCGGATAACTGCGGCGCTTGTCGTTGTAATAATCGCGGCGGTGGTCGCCGCCGGAGCGCGCGTTGTAGGTCACGTACAGCACGCGGCGCGGAGAGGACGTCATATTCGGGCCGGAGCGGTGCGGGATGAAGGAATCGAAGAATACCGCATCGCCGGGTTCGGTCGGCAGCGCGCGGTAGGGCAATGCATCTTCATCCAGCGGTTTCCATTTTTCCCCGATCAACTGTTTCCTGTGTTCGTACACGGCCATCTCGAGGCAGCCGTTCTCGGGCGTGCACGGATCGATGGTCACCAGCGCAGTGACATGAATCGGAGCGTAGGCATCCCAGCCGGCCTGCACGTCCTGGTGCGCCTTGAATCCTTCGCCGCCGGGGAGCTTGAAATTGATCTTGTCCTTGAACAACAGCGCGGGCTCTCCGAACAGATCGGATACTACTGCATGCATCCTGCCGCGCACGAACAGTTCACTGAAGCCCGGATGATAGGGTTCGAAATCCTCCATGCGGCACAGAATGCGTTGCCCGGGCCGGGTGCGGCTGTCCTCGAAATATTTCATCCATTTGCCCGGCGTCTCGGGCCAGGCGGCGACGGCTTCGGTCCATGCGGCAATCGTCCGCATCTCCGCGGTTTCAAAAAGACCGGGCACGACGAGATACCCGGTCTTGGCAAATTCCCGGATCTGGGCTTCAGACAACATGACCGTTTCCCGTTCGAGATCCCCGCGCAGAACTGCTGCGGCAATTTTACCTTGGCAGTCCCAGCACGTCATGGTCCGGGATGATTTCGGGCAGGAGCCGGCTCAGGCGGCGCAGGGAATTGAGCGCGGCAAAGGAGGCGCGGCCCAGGCCCAGCAGCGCGGGCAATTGCGCGGGTGCGCGCAGGAGATCGAGCAACAGACCGGCTGTGTCCGTGTTGCCGAATGGATCCGTGCGTCTGATCACGAATGCCGGGATTTCCATGTGCGCCGCATCCGCGATCACGCGCAGCACCAGTGCCGGCAGCCCGTGCCGGGCCGCAACGCGCAAAACAGCGCCACTTTCCATGTCCACGGCGGCGGCATTGCGCGCGCCGGCCAGCGCCGCCTTTCGCGCCGGAGTTGTAACGACCTCGTCCGTTTCCACCAGATTCCCGGCGGTTACGATGACGCCCGCGGCGGAAATGCGCTCGACGACCCGCTTGCGCCAGGCGCTGTGGATTCGCAATGTTCCATTCGCGGTCTCGACGGTTTCCGGTATCAGCAGGTCGCCCGGCGCCAGATGCGGCGTCAGGGCGCCGGCAACACCGAGGCTCAGCAGGGCGCGGGCACCGCCGGCGACCAGTTGTTCCGCCGCGCGGGCGGCGCGTTCCGGGCCGATACCGCCCACGTGCAGGGAAACGCCCGGGTGCGGGTTCATGGAAATCCCGGGCTGGGGCCGCCCGCCGGTCAGACATTTCGCTTCCGGCAGCATGGCGACCACGATGCCGGTCGCTGTCATGGCGCGCGGCGGGCCTTACCCGCTCCCGGTCGCCACGCTGTGCCGGTCAACCAGTTTTCCTTCCGGCAGCCCCGACGCGGCGATCAGGAACACCGCGCGCAGCAGCGCGTCATGGCGGGTCAGCAAATTGCTGACCAGCACCGTCCCGTACACGCTGCGGCGCGAGATCTTGACCTGGCTGCCGGCGGTGAAATCGCGGCGGCCATTGATGCGCCGCAAGGTCAGCACCGCCATGCCCAGCGCCCACAGACAGAAGCGGCGTATGCCCGCCTCACGCGCCGGTATTAATAATGTGTAGCGCAGCGCATTGGCCAGATGGGAACGGGCCACGCCGATCAGGTAACCCAGGCCATCGGTGAACCCCGGCAGCGGGCGCCCGTGGGCGAGGTGGTCAAGATCGGCGCCGAAGCGCGCAAACACCTCTCGCGGCAGCCAGCACATGCCCCGGCCGAGGTCGTCCCAGATGTCCTTGAGAATATTCGTCATCTGCAGGCCCTGGCCGAATGACACGGCGAGCGGCATCAGCGTATCCCGTTGCGCGTCAAGGTCCGGGTCGTGGGCGCAGAACAGCTCGGTAAGCATTTCGCCGACCACGCCGGCGACGTGATAGCAGTAGCTGTCCATTTCCGGCAGGTCCTTGAGACCATGGCGCACGTTCGCTTCCTGAAATCGCGCCATGCCGTCCGCCATGATACGCACACAGCGCTCCAGCGCCGCGCGTTGGCGCGGCGTAAAGCCGTGCGTGATGCGGATCACGGCCGGCGTCTGCGCAATGAGTTCCTTTTCCCCGGTGGTGACCGTCGGCGAGAGTCTTGGATGCAGCGCGGCGGCGAAGGCGGCGGCATCGTGCCGCGAGCCGACGACGCTTATGAAGTCTTCCGCGAACCGGCGTTTGTCGGCAAACGGCAGATCCTTGTCGTCTTCGATGGTATCGGCGATCCGGCATAACAGGTAAGCGTTGCTGACCACCTGGCGCAGCGGCTGCGGCAGCTGCGGAATCGTCAGCGCAAACGTGCGCGATACGTCCTGCAGGCTTTGGTCCTGAAACGTCCAGTCATCGGTGCCCGGGGGCGGAGAGATTGTCTCGGACATGGGTGCCATTCTAAATGACCATGGGCCACTCAACTCAACCGGCGCTGCAGGAAGGCCGAAGTGCCGCACAACCGGGCCGCCCCGGTCCGGAACCGGCAACAACAATACGGTGGAGTATTGACATGGCGGACAGCGAATATTATCGTTCGGACGCATTTTCCGGAGGGGAGAAACGAATGCGCGAATGGCCGATCATCCGGATACCGAACTACGGGCCTGGCGCTTCGCATGGTTCGAAATTCCATTGCCTCGGGAAGCCATCATGGCGTTACCCAAACTGCGGGAATTCATAACACCGGCTGACGCACAGGGAGTTCTGAACGCCCTGCGCAATTACCAGGATCGGGCGCTCATCGTTGCCGGCGGGACGTTCCTGCACGGACTCGAATCGCGGGGGTTGCTCACTCATGTCGAGGCGCTCATTGACATTCAACGTCTCGGTCTGGATTACCTCGAATCCGGCAAGGACGGACTGAAGCTGGGCGCAACAGCGTTGTTCGCGGATCTGGAGACCATGCCGGAGATCCGGAACGATCCCTGGCTGGGTGCCATAAAGGATGCGCTGGTATTCCCGCCGGTGCAGGTAAAAAACGCGGCAACCATCGGCGGCAGCGTCGCTGCCTCATGCCCATTTTTCGATGTGCCGATCAGCTTCATGTGCCTCGATGGGGTGGTGAAATGCCGCGGTTCCTCGGGAATGCGTGACATTCCGATGCAGGAGTTCTTCACCGGCCTGTTTGCGAATGCCATGGAAAACGGCGAGTTCATGGTTGAACTGGCAATTCCGCGGCCACGGACCCGATCTGCCAGCGCCTTCATGAAAGTGGAGACCAACGCCAACGACCTGGCCATTCTCAATGCCGCGGTGCGCATAGACGTGGACGAATCGGGTACGTGCAGCGATGCCCGGGTCATTGCCGGCGGAGGCGTGGGGGAGACGCCGATCAGATTGTCTGACGCCGAGCAAGTCCTGGTGCGGCAACGGCTGACGCCGGAAATCTGCGCCAGGGCGGGGTTGTCGGCCAAAGGCAGTGTCAATCCCATATCCGACCACCGGGCTTCGGCGGCCTATCGTTCCGAGATGACCAGAGTCATGGTGAACCGGGCCCTGCGGCAGGCGCTTGATCGCCTCCGTCAATAGAGGATGCCGCTGATGAAACAGATCGTGCCGTTGCATATCAACGGAGATATCCACGAGGTCGCCATCGAGCCCGGCGCTACGCTGCTGCGCGTCCTGCGCGAACATCTCGGATTGATCGGTACCAAGCGCGGCTGCGATTCCGGCGGCTGCGGCTGCTGTACGGTGCATCTGGACGGCAAGGCCGTGTATTCCTGCATGACGTTCGCGTTGCAGGTCGCGGGCAGGAAGATCACAACCATCGAAGGGCTGTCACCCGACGGCAGGTTGAACCGTCTCCAGGATGCGTTTGTCGAAGCCGGCGCGGTGCAGTGCGGGTATTGCACCTGCGGCATGATCATGGCGGCCCAGCAATTGCTGGATGTGACGCAGACTCCGACCGAGGAGGAAATACGTCGCGCGATCGCGGGCAACCTGTGCCGGTGCACCGGATACCACAAGATCGTGGCGGCAATAAAGCTGGCATCCGCCCCGTGACCCGTGGTGTGTGACCCGGTGAATCCGGACTTTTCGAGGCGGTTTCGATGGCAAAATTCGATGTAGTCGGGCACAGCGTGCGGCGCCCGGATGCCTACGACAAGGTGACCGGGGGCAGGGGCTTCCCCGTCAATGTCACTCTGCCCGGGATGCTGCATGCCAGGATGCTGCGCAGCCCGTACGCCCATGCCCGCATACGCAGCATCAATGCGTCAGCGGCGGAAAAGCTGGCCGGTGTGAAGGCGGTGTTGACACCCGGGGATGTGCCGCAGAAAAAGTTCTCGCCGCTGTTCTTCATGCCGACGGAGTCGAACGAACTCATCCGCGATCTGGTCCTGCTGAGCGAGAACATACGCTACGCGGGCCAGCCGGTCGCAGCCGTGGCCGCAAGCACGCCGGACATTGCCGAGGCGGCGCTGGATCTCATTGACGTTGACTATGAGGAGCTCACCGCGGTTTTTGACCCGGAGGAGGCCATGCAGCCCGGCGCGCCGCGCATCAGCCCCACTGCCGCGAACAACATCGCCAGAACGCCGACGCTGAGCAGGGGTGACCTGGAGGCGGGCTTCAGGGAGGCGGATGAAATCTTCGAGGGCACGTATTGCACACAGCGCGTACATACCTGCTACATGGAGCCGCGCGTCTGCGTCGTTGACAGCGACATGCAGGGCAATCTGACCGTATATGCCTCGGTGCAGCATATTTTCGGGCTGCGGGAAAAGCTCGCGTACGTTCTGAGCCGGCCGGAAAGCGGGATCAAGGTCGTGAAATCGCCATACATAGGCGGCGGGTTCGGCAGCAAGCTCGATCTGGTATACATCGAACCTCTGGCGGCGCTGCTGAGCCTGAAGACGCGCAGGCCGGTGCGCATGGAGCACACCCGTTATGAGGATTTCATCACCAACGCCCGGCATCCGATGAAGGTTTACCTGAAAACCGGCGTGAAGAAGGACGGAACCTTTACCGCCCGCTACGCGAAAACCATCGTAGACACCGGAGCCTACGCGACCCATGGGCCCGAGGTCATCATGGTACATGCCGTATTCAGTTTCTTTTCGGCCTACCGTTGCCCGCACCAGAAATGGGACGGTGTTGTGGTTTACACCAACAACATGCTCGGCGGGGCATTCCGGGGTTACGGCGCGCCGCAGGGCTGCTGGGCGGTCGAGTCGCAGATCGACGAAATATGCCATGGGCTGAAGATGGACCCGCTCGAATTTCGCCTCAAGAACGCCCATCACGAGGGCGACGCCCATCCATTCCTGAAGCAGTTCACGCTGGCAAGTTATCGCCTGGCGGACTGCATCAACCAGGGCGCCGAGCGCATCGGCTGGAAGAACAGAAGCCGGACACCGTCGGGTGCCGGAACGAAAAGACGCGGGATCGGGGTGGCCTGCCATCCTTTGTGGGTATCGGGGTGCGTGGGACTCCCGGACATCTATGAGCATTCCGGCGCCATCGTGAAACTCAATCGCGACGGAACCGCGGATCTGGCTACCGCAACGATCGACATGGGCACGGGCCAGAACACCACGCTGTGCCAAATCGCCGCCGAGGAACTGGGGATCGCGGCGGAGTCGGTACGCATGAGTTATGCGGATACGGATACCGTGCCGTTCGATGCCCCGAGTCATGCGAGCCGGGTCACTTATTCGGCTGGCAACGCGGTAAAGGCTGCGGCAGGAGAGGCCAGGAGACGGTTGTTGCAGGTGGCGGGCGAGATGCTGGAGGCGGACGCGGCTGATCTGGAAGTGCGTAAGGGCATAGTGCAGGTAAAAGGCTCCCCGGACGTGAACCTGACGGTGGCCGAGGTCGTGTCTCGGGCCGAGTCGCCGCTGGTGCAGATGACAGCGGCCGGTCCGAAAGTGACGACCATCAAGGAAAAAGGCTCCATTATCGGCGTATCCAGCATGGCGCCGCCGGGCAACCCATCGCCGTGCGCGGCCGAATTTGTCGAAGTGGAGGTGGACACCGAGACCGGCGCAGTCAAGGTGCTGCGCGTTGTCTATGCGCATGACATCGGGCGCGTGATCAATCCGGCTGCCGCCCAGGGGCAGGTCGAAGGCGGTGTGCAGCAAGGCATCGGATATGCGCTGATGGAGCATCTGCAATTCGATCCGGGCACCGGGGCCTGCGTCACCGGTGACTTCCTCGATTACAAGATGCCGACGGCCGTGGAGATGCCCGCGGAGATCGAAAGCATCTTCATCGAATCCGACGAACCCACGGGCCCGTTCGGCGCCAAGGGTCTGAGCGAAGTTTGCCTGACCATCCCGGCCCCGGCCATTGCCAATGCCATCTTCAATGCGGTAGGCGTGCGCGTCCGTGACCTGCCGATCACCCCGGAAAAGATACTGGCCGGGCTCGGCAAGCTTTGACCTGCATCCGGCCGGCGGGGTGTTTCGACCAAAACCGTCGCCTGGAGTCCAATTCGGGCACGATCCCCGCTTCAGTACGCATGCAATGAAAGTCGAGAAGGTATTCCGGGTCAATGCAGCGCGCGAAGACGTGTGGGCGTTCATCACGTCGCCGGAAAAAGTGGCCCCCTGCATTCCCGGCTGCAAAGGTGTAGAGGTCACCGGACCGTCAACGTACAAGGCCACGCTGGTCATCGAAGTGGGCCCCATCAGGACAGAATTCAACGTTGACGTTGAGGCGACGGAAGAACGGCCCCCTGAATACTCGGCCTATATAACCCGCGGCGAGGAGGGTGGCCGCGCAAGCAGGGTAAAAGCCGAAAGCAGCCTGGCTTTGCGATCTGTCAGCGCGCACGAAACCGAGGTGCTGTACAAGTCGGACATCAATATTGTCGGCCGCCTGGGGAAATTCGGGCTGGGCATCATGAAGAAGAAGGCGGATGCCCTGGGGGACGACTTTGTTGCGGCGTTGCGGGCGCGAATTGAAGGCGGAACCCCGGACGCGGCCGGGGCCGGGCCCTCAACAAAGCCGGCCCGGCTTCCGGTGCGGTCACTCCTTGCCGCGTGCGCAGCGCTGGTGTTTATCCTGCTGCTGGTTCTGTACTTTCTGTCCAGTCGCTGACCCGTTTCGCAAAAAGCATACGCTACCGTATTGACAGAGTTCGGGCCGGGAGTCTAGAGTGAAACTTGACGTGTAAAGTAAAAGGCCCCGGACCGGTTTTTTGCCTGCGGTGAGGCGCCCCGTCCCGCCGCAGACAAAATTGTTGATGCCGGTCAAAAACTGTGCCGGGCCCATCGCTGAAACTGCCGCGGCAAAGGGCCTGCCATTTGGGGAAACGGCGGTACCTGGGATATTCGGGTTCGGGTGGGGAATTTGAGATCGATCAAGGGGGAAGCATGGCCAACCAATCAGTTGCAGCCTGTCCGTGGTCTGACCTTGCGGCGCTGGCGCTGGTGCTCGCCGCCGGGGCACCGGTTGCCCAAGCCGCCTGGACATCCCAGGACGGCAGCACCGAGGTTCGCGGTTATGTTGACAACACCACGCACCAGCGATTCGGCAATCGCGCGGGGATTTCCAAGATGCGCAACCGCGCGCAACTGGAATTTTCGAAAACCGTCGGTTCCGCCGGCATCTTTTCCGAGGTTTCGTTTCACGGGATTCTGCGCGCAAGTTACGACGCCGCCTATGATCTGAATTCCGATACCTGGGGCGACGAGGCGGGGGGCCCGATCATGCTTCAGAGTCAGGGAGGCCCGGACCTCGGATTGCCTTACCTGGTCCCGTGGGGGGCGACTCCGAATCCGGCCCTGGGTCCGGTGGTTCTTCCGGGCACAAACCCCTTTGCCACGTCTGATCCGGATGTGCTGAACGGGTTCTTCCTCGGCACCAATCCCAATGAAGGTCTGGTCGTTCTCGGCAGCGAGTCGTTTACCGCGAGCGGCGGGATCCCCGGTTTCGGCGGCATCCAGCTTGCGTATCCGGGCAGGCCCTGCAACGTGGACGAACGCGGCTGCATCAAGGATTATATGGATGCCGATGAGGACGATTTGCGTTTCCCGGAGTTCAATGAAGAACAGGACTGGCTGCGCGAGATCTATGTGGATGCAACGGTTCCCATCGCCAACGGAGATGAACTGAATTTCCGCATCGGCCGCCAGCAGGTCGTATGGGGTCGCACCGATCTTTTCCGGGTCCTGGATCAGGTCAATCCGATAGATTTCTCCATCCAGAACATCTACGAGGAATTCGAAGACAGTCGCATCCCGATGGGGATCTTTTCGTCCGAGTACCGCATGGGAGCGACCGGGGCGTTCGATGACCTGAACTTCCAGTTCATCTGGAAATTCGAACAATTCCGGCCGCACAATCTCGGGCAGGGCGGGCAACCTTACAACATTCTGGACGCCGGCAACCTGTTCCGCGCGCTGTCCACTTGCTGGAATTTCGGCTGTACGGTGGGCAATTTCGCGCCCAATGCCACCATCGCGCTGTCATTCAATCCGCCGTTCGGGCCGGGAGCACCCGCGCTGCCGCACACTCCGGGTGGCGTTTTCGGCAACGCCTTCTCGACCGGGCTGCTGGCAACGACCTTTCCCAAACACACCATAGGCATCCGCGACGCTTTCCTCCCGGACTGGGAGCTGGACAACAGCGAAATAGGCACGCGGCTGGAAGGCGTGTTCAAGGGGGTCGGATTCTCGGTGAATGCGCTTTATTTTCACCAGCAACTGCCGTCTCTGCACGGCGGCTCCGCCGGCCCGCCTGCGATCAATCCGTTCCTGGCGGAAACTGGCACATTCACCAGTGCCGCGGGCCTGCTGCCGCCGGGCGGCATCCCTGCGAACATGCTGATCAATCCCGCGACCGGTCAGGTACTCGACACGTTCGGCAATGCGGTTCCGCGGCCGTACCTGATCGCCTTCGATATCCACTTTCCGCGGGTGTTCCTGGTTGGTGGATCCGCCGACTTCTACGTCGAGCCGGTAAAGTCTTCGTTCCGGGTGGAAGTCGCCCACACCAACGGCGAAGAATTCCCGAACACGCTCGACCCGAGGTTGTACTCGGAATCGAACGTGGTCCGCTGGGTGGTGGGCTGGGATCGACCCACGTTTTTCAAGTTCCTGAATCCGAACCGGGCGTTCCTGCTGTCCGCGCAACTGTTCGGTCAGCATATCCTGGAGCACGAGCGAATCCGGACGCCGGCCGGCCCTGCCGGGATGCCGGATTGGGAGGACAATTTCATCGGCACCCTCCTGGTCCAGGGCTTTTTCAATAACGATCGCGTCCAGCCGCGGGTCATATCGGCGTACGATTTTGAAGCGCAGGCTGCAGCCATCGCCCCCTCGGTGGACTGGCTGATAACCGACAACTGGCGGCTGTATATCGGCGCAAACTTCAAGGTGGGACGCGCCAAGAACGAGTGGGATGACTGCCGCACCTGCAATCCGTTCCCGCCCTTCACCGACCCGGCGGAAGGCACGCCCGCCGCGGGGACACTGCCGCCCGGACAGGCCCTGAACCGGCTCGGCGGCATGAGTCCGCTCGGGGCGTTTCGATCCGGGCCCATCGGCATGGCACAGGACGAGGATGAATTCCAGATCCTGATTCGTTACAGCTTCTAACGCGGAGGCAGTTCGATATGAACTCACTGGTGACAAGAATGCTTTTCACTGCACTGCTCGCGGCGTCGGGCTCCGCCTGGTCCCAGACGGTGCCGGAGGATGTCATTCAGCAGTCGTTTTATCCGTACCAGAGCGGATTTCCGTCGCATGCCGTCTACAAACCGGGCGTGAAGGTCAACCAGGGAAACGTCGAGCAGTTCAAGGACATACTGGACGAGGGGCTGCTTTTTTTCGTCAAGGAGGGATGGGTGGAAGTGGAAACGGCGCCGGCCACGGATTTCCCGCTGAGCACGGATTACATTGAGGCCACGCGCAAGAATGCGGGGAACGTCAAGCTCGGCGCGGACGGCACCCTGGACGGGTTTGTCGCCGGGCGGGCATTTCCGCAGGAGCCGGATGCCGGCGACCCGAACGCAGGCCAGAAACTGGTGTGGAATTATCAATACGGATTCAATTCCGGCGATTCCGAAACCATCTACCCGTTCTGGTGGACCTTCCGCGACGTCAAGACCGGCAAGGTGGAGCGGCAGTTGCGCTTCGAATGGCACTTCCTGAATTTCATTCACCGCGTCACGTTCAAACCCACGCCCCAGTATGAAGAGAACCCCAGCCGCATCTACCGGGGGATCTACAGCATCGTCAAGGAGCCCTTCGACCTCGCCAACACGCAGTTGCTGATAAATCGTTACGAGGACGACACGCGGCGCGACGATGCCTGGTTGTACCTGGGCTTTCAGCGCCGCGTGCGCCGGCTGGCGACCGGACAGATTACCGATGCGTTTCTGGGCACGGACCTGATGATCGAAGACTTCGAGGGTTACAACGGGCGCGTCACGGACTACGAATGGTCATACGGCGGGACCAGAAATCTGCTGCTGCCGTTCTATTATCACAGTGAGATGCCGCTGTCCTCGGAACCCGCGGACGATCCGGACGGCTACCGGTTCGTTGACGTGCACGGGCGCGGCAACTGCTTTCCCAAGGTCACCTACCAGTTGCGCAAGACCTATACGCTGATTGGCAAGCCCAAGGATCCGAATCATCCGCTCAGCAAGCGCATCATCAACCTCGATTCGCAGACATCCACCATGGCCACCATGACCGTGTTCGACCGCAAGGGCGACATGTGGAAGTGGTTCCCGATTGGCAAGGCGCATTCGGACTTCCACCATGCGCGGAACAAGGGGAAGGGCGTGGCACTGGACGACTTTGCGGTGCTGGTGGACATCCAGGCGCAACACTGCACCACGCTGCAGTTCAAGAGCATCATCAACGACGAGGAGAACCAACCGCCGCTGTACTCGGTGCAGAATCTGCGCAAAGAAGGGCGTTAGGTCCGCTCGCCGGGGCGCGGCGGGCTCATTGCCCGGCGGTCAGAATCTCCAGCTTGCGCTGCAGTTTTTTCAACCGCTTCGGCATCGGCTCGGCGAGGGTGGTGAAATGCTCGCCCATCACATAGTAGTACAACAGGCGTGAGCGGATTTCGGACTCCTCGGTGCCGAAGCCGGCATCCTGAAACAATCCGCGCAGGAATGACAGGCGGAGATTGTCGATGTGTTCGACCACGCGTCTGGGCTGCGGATCGTGTTTCGCCCAGGCCCGAACGGCAAGATCGTACTTGGCCCGTTCCCTGCCGATAATCTCATGGACGGTCCTGAATATTCGCTGCATCGGGTCGCCATGGAATTCTTTGGCGAATCTCAGCACGGTCTCGGTCATCTCGCGCGCCCAGTAATCGAGCAGTTGCTCCAGCAGATCATGGCGATCCTTGAAATGCCAGTAAAAACTGCCCTTGGTCACGCGCAATTTCTTCGCCAGCGGCTCAATGCGCACCAGCGCGGCCCCCTTCTCGTTCAGGACCCGGAAGGCTGCCTCAATCCATGCGTCGCGATCCAGGCGCCGGGGTCTGGTACTTTTCACTCTGCTCATTGCGCCCTCTTCACTGTCGAATCACCCCTTGCCAGGCAACCGGCTGCAATCGGCCAGGATAAATACCGCCGCACTGCGGGAGCGGCATCAGTGGCAACGCCGGATGGAGATCGATCCTGCACGCCGCCGAATATTAGCAAATACCTGCCGGCACGTGGGCGTGACAGTGACCGGCAGCATACTACTGCGTATGGAGAAGTTTGTGGCACGGCAAGCCCGGGTCCCCGGTCACCGGAGGTGACGGCGATGCACCGGCGAACCGTGCCCGTGCCGGACGCGCCTCAAGGCCCAGTCATGAGCCGGGCGTGCGCCCGGCTGTTCGCCGTGTGTGTCCTGGGAGCCGTTGCAGTGGCGGGGTGCGAGGCGCCGCTTGACCTGGATGCCGTCGAACGGTCCAGGCAGGCGACCATTCGGCGTTCGGACGTGTTCCAGGCGGCCGTCGCCGCCGGCTCAGTTGTCGTTGTCGTCGGCTCCGGGGGCCTCATTCTGAGGTCAGCTGACCGCGGCCGGACATGGCGGCGCACCGAACTGGAGGGGTTGCCGTACCTGATTGACGCCGGTGCCTGCGGCGCGGACCTGTTCGCCGCATTGTCCTACGAGGGTGACGTCTGGGTGAGCCGCGACCAGGGCGCAACCTGGAGCAGAAAATCCCTGCAAACGGAGGAACAGCCACAGGCCATCCACTGCGATCCGAAGGGCAAATTATGGGTGGTAGGCAGTCTGTCCACGATCTGGAACAGCGCCGACCGGGGGGAGACGTGGAACAGCAGTTCGCTCGGGGAAGACGTAATTCTCACGGAAGTCCAGTTTCTCGACGGTGATCTCGGTTATATCTCCGGAGAATTCGGTACCGTCCTGAAAACGGAAAACGGCGGCGGCAACTGGGAGCGGCTGCCGCCTTTGCCGGAGGAATTTTATCCGCAGGACATGCGCTTTCTCGACCGCGAGCAGGGATGGGTTGCCGGGCTGGCCGGCGTAATCCTGCGCACCAGCGATGGCGGACAGAACTGGCGCCCCGAACCGACCGGCACTCTGGCCGCGCTTTATGGACTGGAGACTTTTTCCGGCACGTTGTTCGCCGTCGGGGCGGAAGGAACCATACTCCGCCTGGATGGCACACGCTGGCACGTGGTTGACCACGGCCAACCCATCCGGTTTTACCTGCGCGGGATGCGGGCGCTGGACGGACAAAGCCTGCTGGTGCTGGGACCGAGCGGGACCCTGAAAATATTTCCCGCCGGCGTGCTTCTGCAGGAAGGCCGGCAGTCGACCGGGGCCCGGGATCGAGGCTGACAGCCGTGTTCAACGAACAGTTTTTCCCGCGTTTCGGCAATTTCCTCTTCAACAACAGGAAGATTGTGCTGGCGGCCATCACGCTGATCACCGGATTATTTGCCGCGCAGATACCGGCGGTGCGGATGTTGTCGGACTTTGCGGACCTCCTGCCGCAGGAGCATCCGTATATTCAGCTCCATAACAGCATCCGCGACACGTTCGGTGGCGCCAACATCATCGTCATGGCGGTAGTCGTGGACCAAGGGACGATTTTCAGCAATGACACGCTGGCGCGCATTCACAGAATCACGCAGGCGCTGGACAAAGTTCATAACATCAACCACAACCTTGTGTCGAGCCTGACGCACAGAAATACGCGCAAGATATGGATGACTCCGGACGGCACCATCCGTTCGACAAACTATTACGATCCGCACCATGGCGATTATTCGGCCCCGGAACTGCAGGCCATGGAGCGCGACGTCGTTGCCAGCAACAATGTGTTCGGATTGCTGGTATCTCCGGACCTGACGGCCGCGCTCATCAAGGGGACACTGAACGAAGGGCAACTGGACTACGGGAAGGTATTCCGCGATCTGCAGGAGATCCGAAAGGCTGAGACCGTTCCGGGCGTGAAAATTTACGCCACCGGGCACCCGGTGCTGGTCGGCTGGGTGGACTCGTACAGCGGCCAGATCCTGCAGATCTTCCTGTACACGGTGTTCATCGTGGTGGGGATATTGATTGTCTACACGCGGCGCCTGTACGGGATATTTCTGCCGCTGCTCGGCATGGCTCTGACCAGCATCTGGGGCGTCGGATTCATGGGCGTGTTCGGCTACAACTTCGATCCGCTGATGCTGGTGGTACCGTTTCTGATCTCGGCACGCGCCATGTCCCATGGAATTCAGAAGGTCGAACGGTATTTTCTGGAACTGGCGCAGACCGGGGAAAAGGTCGCGGCGGCGCGCAACACATTCAACGCATTGTTCCGGCCGGGCGCCCTGGCAATTGTGGCGGATGCCTCGGCGCTTTACCTGATCGGGCTGGGTTCGGTGCCGATTAACGATAAAATGGCTGTCTATGCATCGTTCTGGGCAGTGTGCATGGTGGTGACGGTACTGGTTGCCATTCCGATGCTGCTGGCGGAACTGCCCCGGCCGGCGAATACGGCCGCGACGCACACCTTGATCCGGCAGGTATTTCCGAAGCTTGCCGCAGTCGTTGGAACCCAGGCGCGATCCAAGGCCGTGCTTGCCTCATGCCTGGTCATTGCCGGCCTGGCGACCTACTTCAGTTCATGGGTGCGCGTCGGCGAGCCCGAACCAGGGTCGCCACTGCTGTACCGCGATCACGATTTCAACGTTTCTTCGACTGCGATCAACGGCCTGTTCCCAGGCTCCGAGGAAATGTTCATCATCGCGCGCACGGACGAAAAGGGGGGCTTGAAAGACCCGGCGGTGCTGAAGGCGCTTTCCGATTTTCAAAATCACATGCTGCTCGACGAGAACCTCGGCGGCGTGAAGGGGGTCAACAATCTCGTCACCCAGGTTAACCAGATGACACGGAACAATGACCCGCGCTGGGCCGTCGTTCCCAATGTGCCGGCCAATGTGGGCGGCCTGATGTTCATGTACATGATGTCCGCCCCGACTCCGAGCGCGCTGCTTGAATACATTGACTCCGACGAACGCCTCGCCAACATGGTGTTCTATTACAAGGATCACACCGGCAGCACGATTCGCCGCGCCATCTATCTCGCGAAGGAGTGGATCAACACCAGCGGAGCGGCGCTCGAGAACCTGCACATTGACCTGGCCGGCGGGCCGGTGGGCGTGACGGCGGCAATCAATGAAGAGGCCTACCAGACGAATCTGATTGTAGTACCGGCCGTGCTGGCGCTGATATTCATGTTCACGTTGTGGTTTTACCGGACGTTGCATGCCGGATTCATGATGCTCGTGTCCATGGGATTTGCCACGGCGCTTACGTACGCGTGCATGGGCGTTCTCGAAATGGGACTCAACGTGAACACGGTGCCAATGATCGCTGTCGGCATCGGGCTGGGTGTTGACTATGCCATCTACATGATGGACCGGATCAAGGAGGAAATGCACACGGCGCAGGGACTGCAGGAAGCAATTACCCGGGCGGTAAGCACGACCGGTGTTGCCATCGCATTTACCGCCACGACGCTCATCGGCGGCATCATCATGTGGGTATTCATCTCGGATCTGCGGTTTCAGGCGGACGCGGCCCGACTGCTGATAATCATGCTGCTGCTCAATGCCTGTGCGGCAATGTTTCTCGTGCCGGCCTGGGTGGACGTGTTCAAGCCCGGGTTCATCATGCAGGCGGGGCGCAAGCGCGGCGACCCGGGCGCTGAAACGGCGATCACCGGGACCGGCGTGCCTGGGGAATCCGGGAAATCCGCGCCAAATTGACAGTATGCGAAACCGGGCCGGATTTTTCCGTCAGCCGAGCCAGCGGCGCGTTTCGATATGGTTCAGCGCGAGCAGTCCGGCCGGATCGAGCAGCAAATCGCGGATGCGTAACGCCAGCGACAGCGCCAGCGCCTGTCCGGATGACAGCCCGACCAGTGCGCCGATCAGAATGAAGGCGCCTTCCTGCACGCCATAGGCGTTCGGCACGATGAAGGCGATGTCGCTCAGCGTGAAGGTGAGGCTTTTCAGCAGCACCGCTTCCAGCACGCCGATGGGGTAGCCCAGCAGCAGGCACCCGAGCCACACCTCCCCGGTCTGGATCGCGAGCGTCAGCACACGCAGCACGACTGCCGTGAGCAGCGGCCGCCGTCGCCTGTAGATGCCCATGATCTCGGCATCGGTTTCACGGGCGCTGACGGCGACGCCGTTCAGGGACTCGATGCGCAGCAGGTTTTCGCCCAGATGCGCGAGGAACGCCAGCATGCCCGCCCGCTGCACCAGGAAAAAGCCGCCGACGCACAGCGCCAGCACGGCGAACCCGCCGAGCGCCAGATAGGCAAGACGATCATCCAGAGACAGGAACAACAGGCAGGCCGCGCCGATCAGGCCCCAAATGATGACCGCGATCGCCTGCACGGTCTTGTCCACGATGACGGAGGCGGTGGCCGCCGTCGGCGCGCTGCCCCAATGAAACGCCAGCCGTGCCTTGGCCACTTCGCCGCCGATGGAAGCCACCGGCAGCAGGTTGTTGACGGCGCGGCCCATCCAGATCCCGGCCACCGATTGCAGCAGCGACGGGCGTGGTTGCGCGGGGAAGAACAGGCGCCACGCCGCACCCGCCGGCAGAAAGTTCGGCGCCCAGATGAGCGGCAGCAGCAACAGTTGCCAGCCGGAGGCGGCCAGCAGCCCCCAGACATCCAGCAGTCCCTGCCAGACGATCAGACCGATCAACAGGATGAGCCCTGCTGCCAGGCCAATGTATGTGATCAGACGAGTCATGTATTCGGAGAATCCGTCCGGCGCAGGCCGGCGCATGATACAGGGATTCGCCGGGGGTCACATGGCGCCATTGCGCCTTTTTCGCTATAACTGCAAACGCCGATGACACCTCCCGCCCAAACCCCCGACGGCGACAACTGGCTGCTGACACCGGGCCCGCTGACCACGGCGAGCGCGGTCAAGCGCGCAATGCTGCACGACCTCGGCTCGCGGGATCATGCGTTTATTGCGCTGACGCAACGGGTCCGGGGCGCGCTGCTGCGCATCGCCAACGGAAACGCCGCGCATACCTGCGTGCCATTACAGGGCAGCGGCACGTTCGCGGTGGAGGCGCTGCTCGGAACATTGCTGCCGCGAAACGGCAGGCTGCTGAATCTGGTGAACGGCGCCTATGGGCGCCGCGTCACCCGCATCTGCGGCCTGCTGGGCCACCAGTGCCGGGAACTCGTCGAGGCGGAGGACACGCCCATCAACCCGGCGCAGGTGGATCGGGCGCTTGCCGCCGATGGCGCCATCACGCACGTGCACGTGGTCCATTGCGAAACCACCTCCGGCATTCTGAATCCGCTGCCGGCGATCGCGGCGGTGGTCGCGCGTCACGGACGCGCCCTGTTCGTGGACGCCATGAGCGCATTCGGGGCGTTGCCGGTGGACATGCATACGCCCGCGTTGCACGCCATCGCGGCATCATCGAACAAATGCCTGGAAGGCGTCCCGGGCATCAGTTTTGTCGTTTCCCGTACTGATGCGCTGGCCGCCGCCGCGGGCAACGCCCATTCGCTGAGTCTGGATCTGCACGACCAGTGGCAGGTGCTGGAGCGGAACGGGCAATGGCGATTCACCCCACCGGTGCAGTGCCTGCTGGCGCTGGACGAGGCGCTGCGGGACCTGGAGCAGGAAGGCGGGCCGGCGGCGCGGCTGCAACGCTATCAACGCAACTGCTCCGTGTTACGTGAGGGCATGGCCGCAATGGGATTCAGGGCGTATCTCGATGCCGCCGTGCAGGCGCCGATCATCGTGACGTTTCTGCTGCCGCAGGATCCCGCGTTTCACTTCGACACGTTCTACGCGGGTCTGAACCGGCGCGGTTACGTCATTTATCCCGGCAAGCTGACCGGGCGCGATACGTTCCGGATCGGCTGCATCGGGCGGATCGACGAGGGCGTGATGTGCGGCCTGCTTGATGCCGTTCGCGAGGTGCTGACGGACATGGGGATGAAACTGCCGCTGGGAAACAAGTGAAAAGTTGAAAATTGTGGGGCCGGCTTTATGCCGGCCACCCTGGTCCTTGACCCTATACTAGGGTATAGGGCATAGACTATGAATGGAGTGAATGATGGAAACTCTCAAAGTCGGTGACGTCGCCAGACGGGCGGGCGTCAATCTGCAAACGGTTCATTATTACGAGCGCCGGGGCCTGCTACCCAAGCCGCCCCGAACGGGCTCGAACTACAGGGCGTACCCACAGGACACCGTCCGCCGGGTACGCTTCATCAAGCGCGCCCAGGATCTCGGCTTCACGTTGAAGGAAATCAAGGAGCTCCTGTCGCTGCGGGCCGTGCCCCAGACACGTTGCGCCGATGTCCGCGATCGCGCGGCGGCAAAGGTGAAGGACATCAACGAAAAGGTTCGAACACTCCGGGGAATGCAGAAGGCATTGACCAGGCTTATTGGAGAGTGCTCGGGCCGGGGGCCAGTGACACAGTGCCCAATCCTTGGAGCCCTTGACGTGGAGGAACAGCAGTAATGCCGCGTGTGGATTTGATCTACGACAGGGATTGCCCGAATGTTCAGGCGGCCCGGGAAGCCCTGCTCCGGGGGTTCAATGCGGCGGGTCTCGTTCCCGGATGGCTGGAATGGGATAGAAATTCGCCCGGGAGTCCTGGATATGTCCGGCATTACGGCTCGCCAACGATCCTCGTGGAGGGTCGGGACGTCGCCGCCGCCCAACCGCTGGAGGACAGCGACGCCTGCAGGGTCTACGACCATGGCGTGGAAGGACTCAGTGGCGTTCCCGGCGTTCAGGCCATCGCCTTCGCCCTGGCGGGCGTGCGAGAACATGGTCGCAGTGGGTGGGGTTTTCTGGCGTCGTTGCCGGGAGCAGGTGCCGCACTGTTGCCCGTTGGGGCGTGCCCTGCATGCCTGCCAGCGTACGCGGGTATCCTGGGATCTCTAGGCCTTGGATTTGTCCTGGATGCCACGTACCTGCTTCCCGTTGCGATAGCGTTTCTCGGTCTAGCGCTGTTCGCCCTGGGCTTTCGCGCCGGCAGTCGCCAGGGCTATGGGCCGGCGATACTCGGGGGCGTCGCCGTTTGTTTCATTCTGGTATTCAAATTCGGTTACGCATTCGACCCGCTTGTCTACGCGGGGATCTTCGCGCTCGTGATTGCGTCCCTGTGGAACGCGTGGCCGAAGAAAAAAATTGAAGCCGGTTCTTGCTCCAGATGCGTTCAGCAAGGGCCGGTCATCGGAACGAAGAACGCATCTTGAAGGAGTTACCGCGATGGCTGCCACGAGAAGGATTGAAATCTTCAGCGCCGGGTGCCCGGTCTGCGAGGACACGATTCAAATGGTCAATCGGATCGCCTGTCCCTCCTGCACGGTGACGGTCCTGGACATGAACGAACCAGGCGTCGCCGCCCGGGCAAAGGGCCTCGGTGTCCGATCGGTTCCCACTGTTTTGATTGACGGCAAGCTTGCCGACTGTTGCGCGGGAAGGGGGCCGGAGGAAACAGCGCTCAGAGCGTCCGGAGTCGGTCAGGCGATTTGAGTCCTTCTGCGCGGCGCGGTCGGTAGCACCGGCTTTGTGGGGC
>JACORW010000092.1 GCA_016179185.1 Gammaproteobacteria bacterium
CCCTGGCCTTCGCGGCACTCGGGCTCCTGCCCATCGGCCGCTCCCGGCCGTCCCTGGCCTTCGCGGCACTCGGGCTCCTGCCCATCGGCCGCTCCCGGCCGTCCCTGGCCTTCGCGGCACTTGGACTCCTGTCCATCGGCCGCTCCCGGCCATCCATGGCCTGCGCGGCACTTGGACTCCTGTCCATCGCGCGTACGCGGCTCGCGCCGTTTTTCAGCAGCCTGTTACGATGTACCGATCCATACTGCGCCATGAGCATTGTGCCGCCAATCACGCCTGTTGCCGGGCGCATCCGCGCTCCGGCGCTGCTCGCATTCGTCGCGCTTCTGGTGGCGGCCTGTGCCCGCCAGCCCGCGCAGGTAGCCGGGCCGGACGCCGCGGCCTGGAACGCCCGGCGTGAGCGCCTGTCCGAGATCCGCGACTGGCAGTTTCGCGGCCGCATTGCCGTGCAACTGCCGCGCGAAGCATGGAGCGCAACGGTATATTGGCGCCAGATCAGCGATACCTACACGTTGCGCGTGATGGCGCCGCTGGGACGCGGGACGTTTGAGTTATCCGGCAGCGCGGCGGGCGTCGAGCTGCGCACCGCGGATAATCGCCTGCTCCGCGCCGCCGATCCCGATTCGCTGCTGCGCGAGAACCTGGGCTTGCAACTGCCGGTGTCCGGACTGCACTGGTGGGTGCGGGGTCTCCCGCATCCGGATTCGGGGGCGCCGAACCTGGCTATTGGCGCGGCCGGCGAACTGGAACGTCTGGCCCAGGACGGCTGGCGCGTGGAATACCGGGATTATCGTCTCCAGGGCGATGTGACGATGCCGGGGAGGGTGAATCTGGAGAACGGAAACATGCGGGTCCGTATATTGATTAATGAGTGGCGGGTTGCACTGTGAGCGGTGCCGGCTGGCCCGCGCCGGCCAAGCTCAATCTGTTTCTCCACGTTCTCGGGCGCCGCGCCGACGGTTACCACCTGCTGCAGACGGCCTTTCAGTTCATCGATCTGTGTGACGAACTCGACTTCACGGCGCGCAGCGACGGACGCATCGTGCGCCACTCGGAGTGTCACGAGATCCCCGAAGCCGCCGACCTGGCGGTGCGCGCCGCCGGGGCATTGCGCGCCGCCGCGGGCGTCGGCGCCGGCGCGGATATCCGCATCCGCAAACGCATCCCGATCGGAGGCGGGCTGGGCGGCGGCAGTTCCGATGCGGCGACTGCGCTGGTGGCACTGAACGCGCTGTGGGGCGCGGGCATGCCGGAGCCGGAACTGCTGCGCATCGGACTCACGCTGGGTGCCGATGTGCCGGTGTTCATTGCCGGCCATGCCGCGTGGGCTGAGGGGGTCGGCGAACACCTGACGCCCATTGACCCTCCCGAGGAATGGGCCCTGGTGGTGCATCCAGGGGTTCACGTATCCACGGCGCGGGTGTTTCAACATCCTGAATTGACACGCAATACCCCTGCAATCACAATACGCGCCTTTCTGGAGGGGGGCGGCGCAAACGACTGCGAAGCGGTCGTCCGGAAAATGCATCCGGAAGTCGGTGCGGCCCTGGATTGGTTGCGCCGGTACGGTGAAGCGAGGCTCACCGGGACCGGTGCGTGCGTGTTTCTGCGGTGTGACTCCGCCGGGAAGGCGGAGCAGGTGCGTGACGACTTGCCGGCCCATCTGAGCGGGTTCGTGGTCCGTGGTTGCAACCGCTCCCCGTTGCGGGACCGTCTGAACCGCTTCCGGGCTTGATGCAAAACCCCGTTTTGCCTCAACCTGCCGGGCGGCAAGGGCGCGACCGGATCCGACGAGGATTGAATGGGGTGTGGCCAAGTTGGTTAAGGCACGGGATTTTGATTCCCGCATTCCCAGGTTCGAATCCTGGCACCCCAGCCATGTTTGACAATGTGACATTGATCGCCTGCCGATGAGTCCGACTGACCGGCCCCGGCGCGCAGAGGAATCCGCCGCCCCCATGTCCCTGACCGACGCCACGCTGTTCACCGGCAACGCCAACCCGGTGCTGGCGGCCGAGATCGCCGGCTATCTGAATCTGCCGCTCGGGAAGATCTCCGTGGGCCGCTTCAGCGACGGCGAGGTCATGGTGGAGATCGCCGAGAACATCCGCGGCCGGGAGGTGTTCATCATCCAGTCCCTGTGCGCGCCGGTGAACGACAACCTGATGGAACTGCTGGTCATCGCCGATGCATCGCGACGCGCCTCGGCGACGCGCATCACCGCGGTGATCCCGTACATGGGATACGCGCGTCAGGATCGCAGGCCGCGCTCGGCGCGGGTGCCGATCACGGCCAAAGTGGTCGCGAACATGATCGGATCGGCGGGCGTTGACAGGGTGCTGACCGTGGACCTGCACGCGGATCAGATCCAGGGTTTCTTCGAAATGCCGCTGGACAATGTCTATGCCTCGCCGGTACTGCTGGGCGACATCTGGAAGCACAAGTACGCGAACCAGATTGTCGTGTCACCGGACGTGGGCGGGGTGGTCCGGGCGCGCGCGCTGGCGAAACGCCTCGATGACACGGACCTGGCGATCATAGACAAGCGCCGGCCGAATCCGAACGAATCGGAAGTGATGAACATCATCGGTGACGTCGAGGGACGCACCTGCGTCATCATTGATGATCTGGTGGACACCGCCGGGACGCTGTGCAACGCCGCGGGCGCGTTGAAGGATTTCGGCGCTGATCGCGTGGTTGCCTATTGCACGCACCCGGTGCTGTCCGGGGGGGCGATAGAGAACCTCAACAGGTCCAGTCTCGACGAACTGGTGGTGACCGACACCATCCCGCTGCGGCCTGAGGCCGCAGCCTGCCCCCGCATCCGGCAATTGAGCGTAGCGGCGATGCTGGCGGAGAGTATCCGGCGCGTGTCGGAAGGTGAATCGTTAAGCTCAATGTTTATTGATTAAAAATAGCAACAAGCCACAAGCTACAAGCCACAAGGAAAACAAGTTTGCGTTGATCGACTTGTCGCTTGTAGCTTGTAGCTGCCTCTGACCTGGTCGCGGGTCGGGGGCAGAGCGGTAAAACCTGAAAACACTGAGGAGTGCAACCATGCAACTGTTCGAAGTCAAAGCCGAATCCCGCAAGGACCAGGGGAAAGGTGCGAGCCGCCGCCTGCGTCGGGACGGAAAGGTTCCCGGTGTCCTTTATGGCGCCGGCAAGGAGGCCACGCCCATCGTGGTCAATCACGAAGAGCTGAAACACCAACTGGAGCAGGAGGCGTTCTTCTCCCACATTCTGACCCTGCATTTCGACGGCGGCAAAGAGCGGGTGGTGTTGAAGGACCTGCAACGCCACGCATTTCGGCCCGTGATCGTGCACGTGGATTTCCAGCGTGTCGCCGAGGACCGGGAACTGACCATGCGCGTGCCGCTGCACTTCCTCAACGAGGATCGCTGTGTCGGCGTGCGCACCGGCGGCGGCGTGATCAGCCACATCGTCACGGAAGTGGAAGTATCCTGCCTGCCCAGGGACCTGCCGGAGTTCATCGAGGTGGATCTGGCCGAGATCAACGTGGGCGTGACACTGCACATGTCCGATCTCGAATTGCCCGCGGGCGTTTCCATCTACGCGCTGAAGCACGGCGGCGACGCCTCGCAACCAGTCGTAAGTGTGCACATTCCGCGCGCGATCGAAGAGGTGGAGGAAGCGCCGGTCGAAGTCGTTGCCGAAGTCGCCGTCGAAGGTGCGGTGCCAGCCGCGGACGCGGCCGCCAAGCCGGCGGCAGCCGCCAAACCGGCGGCGACAGGCATGCCGGCGGCGGCAGGCAAGCCCGCCGAGGGCGCCGCGCCGGCGGAAAAGCGCAAGAAGGGATGATGTAGGTCCCGGTATGGCCCGGCAGTCGTGATCCCGGAACTGGTCGTGGGGCTCGGCAACCCGGGCCCGAAGTACACCGAAACCCGGCATAACGCCGGGTTTTGGTTTGTGGAGCGCCTTGCCGAAACCGCCGGTTCCGGATTCCGGCGCAACGCCAGGTTTCACGGCGAAGTCGCGGTACTGCACCTTCCCGGCCGGGACTGCCGCGTGCTCAAACCCGCCACGTTCATGAATGACAGCGGCCGGGCAGTCCGTGCCGCGCTGGATTTTTACGGGCTGTCACCGGACCAATTGATCGTGGTGCACGATGAAATAGATCTGCCGCCCGGTGCCGCGCGCCTGAAGCGCGGCGGCGGACACGGCGGGCACAACGGGCTGCGCGACGTCATCGAATGTCTGGGCGACGGAGGGTTTCTGCGCCTGCGCCTGGGCGTGGGACATCCCGGCAGTGCCGCCGACGTCGTGGACTATGTGCTGCATCGGCCGGGAGTCGCGGAGCGCGAACTCATTTACGCCGCCATGGCGCGCGCATTGGAGGTGATGCCGATGGTTCTGCAAGGCAAGACGCAGAAGGCGATGAAGGAGTTGCACACGAAAGAATAGCTACAAGCTACAAGCCACAAGCGACAAGGAGCAAAGGTAAGTGACATCCAGCTTCCCAATCATTACGACAATAAGATTGAGACCTCAATTGAATCACGCACCCAGAAAAAAAGCTGGCTCCAAATTGATCACTCGCAGCATTGTTTTACTTGTAGCTTGTAGCTTGTGGCTTGTAGCTTGTAGCTGATTCCATGGGCTTCAAATGCGGCATCGTCGGCCTGCCCAACGTCGGCAAGTCCACGCTGTTCAATGCGCTGACGCGCTCGGGCATCCCGGCGGAGAACTATCCGTTCTGCACAATCGCTCCCAACGTGGGTATCGTGGCGGTGCCGGATGCCCGGCTGGCGCAGCTCTCGGCCATCGTGCAGCCGAAGCAGACGCTGCCGGCGGTCACGGAGTTCGTGGACATCGCCGGCCTGGTGGCCGGAGCGTCCGAGGGCGAGGGACTCGGCAACAAGTTTCTGGCCCATATCCGCGAAACCCATGCCATCGCCCAGGTGGTGCGCTGCTTTGCTGGCGACAACGTGCCCCACGTTTCCGGCCGCGTGGACGCGCTGGCGGATGTAGAGACCATCAACACCGAACTGTGCCTCGCTGATCAGGAGACCATTGTTCGCGCGCTGCAGAAGGCCGGCAAGGCGGTGAAGGCCGGAGACAAGGACGCGAAGGCGCAATGCGCGCTGCTGGAACTGGTCATGGCGCACCTGAATCAGGGCATGCCGGTGCGCTCGCTGGCGCTGGACGCGGAGCTGCGCGCCGCACTGTATGACCTGCATCTGCTGACGGCGAAGCCAACGCTTTACATCGCCAACGTGGAGGAGGGCGGCATGGAGTCGAATCCCTGGCTGCCGAAACTCCGTGCCCTGGCGCAGCAAGAAGGTTCCGAGGTGATCCCGGTCTGTGCCGCCATCGAGGCCGAGATCGCCGAACTGGACGAGGCCGATCGGGATGCGTTTCTGAAGGCGCTCGGCCTGACGGAGCCCGGCCTTGATCGCATCATCCGCGCCGGCTACCGGCTGCTGGGTCTGCAGACATTCTTCACCGCCGTCCCGAAGGAAGTGCGCGCGTGGACCGTGCGCGCCGGCGCCACGGCAATCCAGGCAGCCGGCGCCATCCACACCGATTTCGAGCGCGGCTTCATTCGCGCTGAAGTGGTTGCCTTCGACGACTACATTCGCTGTCGCGGCGAACTTGGGGCGAAGGAAGCGGGAAAATGGCGTCTGGAGGGAAAGGACTATCGGGTCGCCGACGGCGACGTGATGCTGTTCCGCTTCAACGTGTGACGGGCGACCCGTCCGGACGCAAGCGACTGATCGACAAGCATTTCAAGGAGTTGCTTGAAACCCTGCGCCGGCGCCGCAATCTAACGGTTCATGGACGAACCCGGGCGAATTCCAAAGCTGCTTCTCGAAGGTGAGTCGGAGGCCGGCGCCGTGGATCGGCCCGACGTCCGCCTGCCGGCTGTCCGCCTGCTGCCCGGAAATGCGATTGCCATCGTGCCGATGCGCAATGTCGTGCTGTTTCCGGGGACGGTGGCGCCGGTGAGCATCGGGCGCAAGGCCTCGGTGCTGGCGGCGCAGTATGCGGCAAGAAACAACGCGCGGATCGGGTTCCTGTTGCAGCGCGATCCGAAGCTGGAGGCGCCGACGCCGGAGGATCTCCATTGGGTCGGCACGGCGGGTCAGGTGCTGCGCCATGCGGCGAGTCCGGAAGGCGCGCACCACCTGATGGTGCAGGGCGAGGCGCGGTTCCGCGTGCTCGAATTTCTGGACGGCTGGCCGTTCACCGTTGCGCGTGTCGCCTGGGTCGAGGAGCCGGAGTGGAATGAAGGCACGCGCACCCCCGCCATCGAAGCGCGATTCCTGCACCTCAAGGAGCAGGCCGTGGAGGCCATCGATCTGCTGCCGCACGCGCCCGACGAACTGGCTGCTGTTGTACGGGGCGTCGAATCTCCCGCGGCGCTGGCGGACATGATTGCCAGCCTGCTGGACATCGAAGCCGCCGGAAAGCAGGAACTGCTGGAATCGTTCGCGCTTGAGGCCCGCCTGGACAGGGTGCTGGCCTTGCTCGGCCAGCGTGTTGAAGTGCTGCGGCTGTCGAAGGAGATTGGCGAGCAGACGCGCAGGGCCTTCGACGAGCGCCAGCGTGAGCACGTGTTGCGCGAGCAGATGCGCCAGATTCAGAAGGAACTGGGTGATGACAGGGATACAACGGCCGAACTGGAACATCTCGGCAAGGCGATAGATGCCGCCGGCATGCCCGCGGAAACGGCGGCCCATGTGCGCAAGGAATTGAGGCGCCTGGAACGCATGGGCGAGGGCTCGGGGGAGTCCTCGATGTTGCGCACCTGGATCGAGTGCATGGTCGAGCTGCCATGGCAGGCGCAGCCGCAGGGGGCGATCGATATTGCCGCGGCGCGCACGGTGCTCGACCAGGACCACTACGGGCTGGAAAAAATAAAGCGTCGCATCCTGGAATACCTTGCGGTAAGAAGGCTGGCGCCGGAGGGCAAGAGTCCGATCCTGTGTTTTGTCGGGCCGCCGGGGGTCGGCAAGACCTCGCTCGGTCAGTCCATCGCCCGGGCGACGGGCCGGAAATTTCAGCGCGTGTCTCTCGGCGGCGTGCATGACGAGGCCGAGATCCGCGGCCACCGGCGCACCTATATCGGCGCGCTGCCCGGAAGCATCATGCAGGCCGTCCGGCGCGCGGCCAGTGCCACCTGCGTGCTGATGCTGGACGAAATAGACAAGCTCGGTCGCGGCGGTTTCCACGGCGATCCGTCGTCGGCGCTGCTCGAGGTGCTCGATCCGGAACAGAACGCCCGTTTTCGCGACAATTACCTCGGCGTGGATTTCGATCTGTCGCGCATCCTGTTCATCGCCACCGCCAACCAGCTGGACACGATACCGGGGCCGCTGCTGGATCGTCTCGAGATCATCCATATTCCGGGCTACACCGAGGAGGAAAAGCTGGAGATTGCGCATCGTTACCTGGTGCAGCGGCAGCGGGCGGTGAACGGCCTGAAACCGGAACAGGTGCTGGTCACCGACGCGGCGCTCGCGGCGCTGGTCCGCGATTACACCCGCGAAGCCGGCGTGCGCAACCTGGAACGCGAACTGGGCGCGGTGCTGCGCCATGTCGCCATGGGGGTGGCGGAGGGCCGCGACACCGCGGTGACCGTGGACGCCGCCGATCTGCACGGGATCCTGGGGGCAATCAAGTTCGAGAGCGAGGTGGCCGAGCGCACCGGGATCCCGGGCGTGGCCACCGGTCTCGCGTGGACCCCGGTCGGCGGCGACATCCTGTTCATCGAAGCCACGCGCGTGCCGGGCACGGGCAAGCTGATCCTGACCGGGCAACTGGGCGAAATCATGAAGGAGTCTGCGCAGGCGGCGCTGACGCTGGTCAAGAAGCTGCTGAACGACCCGCTGGACAAAAGCGATCTGCATCTGCACGTGCCGGCCGGCGCGACGCCCAAGGACGGCCCCAGCGCCGGCGTCGCCATGTATCTGGCGCTGGTGTCGCTGCTCACGGGCCGGCCGGTGCGCAGCGACGTGGCCATGACCGGCGAGATTTCGCTGCGCGGCAGGGTGCTGCCCATCGGCGGCGTCAAGGAAAAGGTACTGGCCGCATTGCGCGCCGGGATCGGCACCGTCATGTTGCCGAAGCGCAATGCCAGGGATCTCGAGGAGGTGCCGGCCGAGGCGCGCGCGAAACTGAAATTCGTGTTGCTGGAGCGTGTAGATGACGCCGTGGCTTGCGCCATCGGTCCGGATGCCGCATGAAGGCGATGCTGCTGGAGTCCATCGCTGACTTCAGTGCACTTCCTGCGCCGCTGAATCTCCGCTCCGTTCCCGACCCCGAACCTGCCGCGGGCAAGGTCGTTCTGCGCGTGACACGCTGCGGCGTGTGTCACACGGAACTGGACGAAATCGAAGGACGGACGGCGCCCCCGCGTCTTCCGGTCATCCCCGGACACCAGGTCATAGGTGTCGTGGAAGCCGGCGCGGATCGGGGCCGGCGCGTGGGTGTGGCATGGATCGCATCCGCCTGCGGGCATTGCCGGCCATGTCTGGCCGGTGACGAGAATCTGTGCGGGGAATTCCGGGCCACGGGGCGCGACGTGCACGGCGGCTACGCGGAGTTCATGGAGGCACGCGCCGAGTTTGTGCATCCGATCCCGGACCTGCTATCCGATTCCGAGGCCGCGCCGTTGCTGTGCGCGGGCGCCGTGGGCTACCGCGCGCTGAAGCTCTGCGGGGTCGGCAAAGGCCGCGCCCTGGGGCTGATGGGCTTCGGCGCATCGAATCATCTGGTGCTCAAGATGGCCCGGTACCGGCATCCCGGCACGGATATCTTCGTTTTCAGCCGCAGCGCCGCGGAACGCGAGTTTGCGCTGTCATTGGGGGCCGCCTGGGCCGGGACGGTCGATCAGATGCCGCCGGTGGAACTGGACGCCGTCATTGACGCCACGCCGGCATGGAACCCGGTGGTCGCGGCGTTGAAATGCCTGCGGCCGGGCGGCCGGCTCGTCATCAACGCCATTCGCAAGGAAGTCGCCGACCGGGCAGCCCTGATGCAGCTGGACTATCCGGCGCACCTGTGGATGGAGAAGGAACTCAAGACCGTGGCGAATGTCACGCGCCGCGACGTGCGCGAGTTTCTGCAACTGGCCGCAATGGCGGCCATCAAGCCGGAATATCAGGAATATGATCTGCAGGACGCCAACCGGGCGCTGCTGGAAATGAAGCAGGGCCGGATCCGCGGTGCGAAGGTGTTGCGCGTGGCGGATTGACAGCCGGTTCAGCCGCAACACCATCCATGGGAGAATACCGGCGGCATGAAACACCTCTCCCTGCGCCGCAGGATCATCGCCGCCGCGCGTTCCTTTGCCCCGCTCGGGCTGGGAATCGGCAGCGCCGGAAACATCAGCGCGCGCGTATCGGGCGGCCTTCTGATCACGCCGACCGGCGTGCCCTATCCCGACCTCAAACCGGCGGACATCGTTCACCTCACCGCACAGGGCGACATCGTGGCGGGCCGGCTGGCGCCGTCCAGCGAATGGCGTTTCCATTGTGACATCCTGTCGGCGCGCGCGGATGCGAATGCCGTCGTGCACGTGCACTCGCCGTTCGCCGTCGCCGCGGCCTGCGCGCGCCGCGACATCCCGGCGTTTCATTACATGATCGCCGTGGCCGGCGGCGATTCCATCCGTTGTGCCCGGTACGCCACGTTTGGCACGGCCGCGCTGTCGCGGCAGGCATTGCGCGCGCTGCATGGGCGGCACGCCTGCCTGCTGGCCAACCACGGCCAGATCGCCCTGGGCGCCGACCTGCCGGCGGCAATGGCGCTGGCGCTGGAGGTCGAAGAGTTGGCGAAGCAATACTGGTTGTCGCGGTTGCTGGCGCGCCCGGTATTGCTGGACACGCGGGAAATGGCGATCATCCTGGAGAAATTCAGACACTACGGCCGCAGGCCGCATCGCAAACGGAGGTAATGGAACATGGGCCGCTTTCAGCCACTCGTCATGCTCGCGTTGCTGGACCTGGTTTCTCTCGGCGGCTGCGCGCTGAGCCCGCAGGTCATTTCCGCGCAACCGGCGCTGGATGCCGCGGCATTGCCGAAGGACGGCGCGTCCGCCACGATCGCGCTGTCGGTGGCCGATGCGCGCGGCACGACCACCGTCGGTTACCGCGGCGGCGTGTATGACACGGCGACAATCACGATGGCGGAGGATATGCCGGCCCGTGTGCAGGCGGAATTATCCGGCGCATTTGCGGCGCGGGGATTCAACGTCGTCGCAGCGGGCACCCCGGCAAACGTGACGCTCGCCGTGGAGATCGCGGCGCTGGGTTACAAGGTCACCGAAGGGCAGGTGACGCGCACCGTGGAGGTTTTGGCCACGATCCGTGCCCGCGCTGCTGCGGGCGAAACCATGCGTACCGGCGAGTACCGCGACACGCGTACGCAGGAATTCGTCAAGCCACCGTCCGAGTCGGAGAACGCCGTGTTCGTGAATGAAGTGCTGTCCGCGGCGCTGCAGCGCGTGTTGGCGGACGCGGATCTGTTGACGTATTAATCCCGGCGATTTCGTCGCCGCTCCATGACGGAGAGGATGCGCGCGCAATAAGCGCTCGACGGCCGCGCTAGGTCGCGAATGATGGAAAAATGATCCACGCCGGGGCGCACGAACAAATCCGATTTCAAACCTGCGGCCCGCCACGCGCGATGTAACGCCCTGGACTGGCGGATGAACTCCTCCGGCTCCCCCTTCCCCACGTGCAGATGCAACGGTGGCGCCTTGCGCGGCAGGTTGTGGATTGGGCTCTCGCGCCGGATCAGGTCGTGGTCAAGTTGCAGTACCGGTTGCAGAAACGAATGGCGCAGCGGTTCGAGGTCGTAGACGCCGCTGATGGCGATGCCGCCTTTTATCACGTTCTCCGGCAGGCCATATTCGCGGCGCCAGTTCGTCCCGAGCAGCAGCGCCGTCTGCTGCGCGCCGGCGGAATGGCCCATGACCCAGATCTTGCCCGGGTTGCCGTTGTATCGTCGCGCGTGCGCCCGCAGCCAGGCGACCACGGCGCGGTTCTGGCGCGTGATCTCGCTGATGGTGACCTTGGGGCACAGGGAATAGTTGCTGAGCACGACGGTGACGCCATGGGGCACCATTCCCGACGCCACAAAGCTGAATTCGCGCTGTGAAAGGATCCGCCAGTAGCCCCCATGAATGAACAGCAGGATCGGGGCCCCGGGCTCCGCCGCGGGAAACACATCCAGCCTCTCGTCCAGCGTCGGCCCGTAACGTACATCCAATTCGCACTGATGCGCGGCGCGGGCTGCGGCGCTCAGCGAGGCATAGTCGTCAAGGACCTGCTGCGGATTGGCGAGCTGCGCGCCCAGGTTGTAGTGCGCGTCTATCTCTTCCGGAGTCCTGAATCGCCGGTACAGAAACAACTTTCATTTCTCCTTGCGCCTGCCCTGGGTACGGGGCGCCGGGGACAGTTTCGTCTGGCGTCTGACGACACCGGCCCCCAATCGCCGGGCCTCCTTTGCAACGATGTCCGGGTCCACATCCCCCCGATCCGCTGCGCGCGACAGCGCATCCCGGTCAATGACAAGAGGTGCCGGATATGCCGGCGTATCGGCATCCTCCCAACGATCATTGCGTCTTACCATCAGGCGCAGTACGTCCGGGCGTGCATAATGCCCGATGGAATCGACGATGGCCTTGGTGACCTTGATCATCGCGGCGTTGAGTTCCGCGTAGATCAACTGTTCCCCGAACTGCGGTTCAACAAGTGGCACGCCGAGCGGTGACCATATGGCGCTCCCGCCGTTCGCCCAATCAATGTTCATGCGACCCCGATATGGAAAATCAGCGGGAACGTCATCCGGATTCGTATAGTTGCAGCCGCAGATGACGAAGCAGCCGGCCTCCATCGCGTGAGCCCGGGTCGAGAAGTGGCCCCAGAAGTATTTTGCATTATCCGGTTCCTGCAGTCGTGGCCCGGTGTGCAGCACGAACGAGCCGGGGAAAACCGAAATGTGAATGTGCTCGCCCTGGGCGATCATCGCGGCCCGGGTCGTCGTCATGAGATGCTCGCCGCAGATCAGGCCGCCGATGCGCCCGATGTCCGTGTCGAATACGACCAGATCGCTGCCGTCGCCGAATCCCCAGAACATGCGCTCGGTGAAGGTCGGCATCAGTTTGCGATGCCGGCCCAGCAGGCGACCGTCGCGGCCGATGAACAGCAGCGTGTTGTAGATAGTCTCGACACCGGGCCTTGAATCGAGTTCGTTACAGCCCATCACCACGTACACGCCGGCGTCGCGCGCTGCCTCGGCCAGCACGGCAGTCTCTTCGCCCGGAATGACGAGCGCGGCATCGTGAAAGCGGACGCGTGCGGCGACCCAGTCCGGCACATGGGAATCCCAGCCCTCGCTCCAGAATGGATAGCCGGCCAGCCACACTTCGGGGAATACGATCAGCTCGGCACCGTTTCGCGCGGTTTCCTCGATGGCGCGGACCGCGCGGGCGACGGATTCCTTCAGGTTCAGGAAGCTGCTCGAGATCTGGGCGATAGCGACCTTGACCGAATCGCGGCCTCCGAGGACGGATTGTTGCTTGCTCATGTCGGCACCCTCTTTGCGGGAAGTTCACAGCCTGCGGCGATGCCGCGCCGCGTGCCAGGCCTGAAAAAAGCAAATAATAAAGCCTAAATATCTGTTCCAAATTGCAGCACAAACGGCCAGTCCGATCTCATGTTGGCGGACCGTGTGCCGCAGGAGCGGCACCCGAGCCTACAGGGCAGATTGCTGCTCCTGCGCAATCTGCATTCCCGCCATCCCTGGCGGTCAGACTGTATTCACGGCGTGTCCGCCAACATGAGATCGGACTGGCCGTTGGAATTTTGTAGCACATTTCGGAACAGGTATTAAGCATCGCCAGCCATGGAACACATCGCTGCCGAAGACTTCCGGCTGGAAAACCACCTTTTCTTCTGGCTGACGCTGGTCCTTGAATCGCGCAACCGGCGTCTTTCCCAGGAATTGCGGGCGCTGTACCTGCGTGTTCCGGGGTGGCGCGTACTGGCCTCGCTATTTGCGCGCCAGCGTCTTTCCATGGGGGAACCTGCCGATCTTTCCACGGTCGATCGTACAACGCTGTCGCGCACGGTGGGCCGAATGGTGAACGCCGGCTGGATCAGCCGGATTTCAGGCGTCGCGCACATGTGCGTCACGCGCCTGCGCCTGACCGACGCAGGTCGCGAACTGTTTCACCGCGCCTGGCCGTTTATCGAGCGCGCGAATGCCACTGCGACGCGCTCGTTGCCGGATGCCGCGGTGGGCATGGCACTCTGGGTACTCAGTGAGATGAAACGCAACCTGGATCAGTTTCCAGTGTCGGACGAAAAGCCTCCCGGGAAGGCTCAGACAGCCCGGGACTCACGCACGCCCGGGCGCTGACTCAACCAGCCGCTGCAACACGAATTCGTACAGGTCGTGCTCAAGCTTGCGGCCGTGTTCACGGAAAAGCGTGACCAGTGGCGCCATGTCCAGCGGCTGTCGCGCGGTCAGGATGGGCGTGCCCTTGGCCGAGAAGCTGCCGCTCCGCGAGCCGTCATCCACGCCATGGTGCACGACGCCTTGAGCCAGGGACCAGGTAAAGGCCTTCTCCGCCGGACCCTTGTCGTAGCACAACTGAAATTGAATGACCTGGCCGGAATCGTCATACCACACGTACAGGTCCGATTCGGTGTCCGTGAAGCAACGCCGGCGCGGTTCGTCCGGAGATTGCGTCGCGTTGAGGGTTTCCTTGAGCATGGGCTGGCCCGGGCCGCTGATGTCTGTGCCAATGATAACGGAAATGGCCGCAGCGGGAGGCAGGAGTCCACGGAGGGACTCTTGCATGATCCGGCTGATTCAGAAAAACAGCTCCTTCAATCTGGCGCCCGGATCCGGGGCGCGCATGAATGCTTCGCCTACCAGGAAGGCGTGCACGTCATGGGACCGCATGCGCCGCACGTCATCCCGGGTGTGGATGCCGCTTTCAGTTACGATCAGGCGATCTTTGGGGATGTCCACCAGCAGGCCGAGCGTGGTTTCCAGTCGTGTCTCAAATGTGCGCAGATTACGGTTGTTGATGCCGAGCAGCGGCGTGCGCAACACCAGTGCCCGCTCCAGTTCCTCGCGGTCGTGGACTTCCACGAGCACATCCACGCCGGCTTCCCGGGCGGCTTCCACGCATTCATGCAGCAGGCCGTCCGTGAGGGCGGCCACGATCAGAAGAATGCAGTCGGCGCCCAGCGCCCGCGATTCGTACACCTGCCACGGATGGATGATGAAGTCCTTGCGCAGCACCGGAAGTCCGGTTGCGGATTTTGCCAGCGCCAGATACTCGTCGCGCCCCTGAAAGAAATCCGTGTCGGTGAGCACCGACAGGCACACTGCGCCCCCGTCCCGGCAGGAGCGGGCAATGGCCGCGCAGTCGAAATCCTGCCGGATGACGCCCTGGCTGGGCGAGGCCCGCTTGATCTCGGCGATGACCGCCGCATGACCCTGCTGCACGGTACGTTCCAGCGCCATGTGGAATCCAGCGGCGGGATCGGAATCCGCCGCGCGCCGCCGCATCGCAGCCAACGGCACCGCCGCCTTGCGCGCCGCCACTTCCCCGGTTTTGCGCGCCAGGATCTTCGCGAGTATGTCCGGTTTCCCGGCCATCAGCGGGCGGCTTCCGGGGAAAATGTGCGCGTCAGGGATACCAGTTGATCCAGCTTGCCGCAGGCCGCGCGCCCGGATATTGACTCGCGGGCCCGATCAATCCCGGCGGCGTGATCCGGCGCCAGGCCCGCCGCATAGATCGCCGCCCCCGCATTCAGCAGCACCGTGTCCGTGGCCGGTCCCGGCGTGCCCTCCAGCACGGCGCGCATCACCTTCAGGCTCTCCGCCGCATCCCGCACCCGCAGCCCGTCGAGGCCGCTGCGCGTGAAACCGAATTGCTCCGGCGTGATTTCCGTCATGTGCACGCGGCCGTCCTTCAGCTCCGCCACGTGCGTCGGCGCCGCCAGGCTGATCTCATCCAGTCCGTCCGCCGAGTGCACTACCATGACGTGCCGGCTGCCGAGCCGTTGCATCACCTGCGCCAGCGGCTCCACATATTCATCGCTGAAGACGCCGATGAGCTGATTCGGCACCGAAGCGGGGTTCGTGAGCGGACCCAGCAGATTGAACAGCGTGCCCACGCCCAGTTCGCGGCGCGGTGCGGCGGCATGGCGGGCAGCGCCGTGATGCGCCGGGGCAAACATGAAGCCGATGCCCACTTCGTTGATGCAGCGCGCCACCTGTTCCGGTGTCAGGTTGATCCGGACACCGGCCGCCTCCAGCACGTCCGCACTGCCGGTGCGGCTGGACACCGACCGGTTATTGTGCTTCGCCACCCGGCCGCCGGCGCCGGCCACAACGAACGCCGCCGTCGTGGAGATGTTGAAGGTGTGGCTGCCATCCCCGCCGGTGCCGACGATGTCCACCAGGTTCGGGTGCACCACATGCACGCGCTTCGCGAACTCGCGCATGACCCGCGCCGCCGCCGCAATCTCCACCACCGTTTCCCCCTTCATGCGCAACGCGACGAGGAAACCGCCGATCTGCGCCGGCGTCGCGTCGCCCTGCATGATCACGCGCATGGCCCGCTCCATCTCGGCTTCGTCGAGATGCCGGCCGGAGACCAGCTTGATCAACGCGTCATGCATGGCTGCCCGGACAAAACGCGCGAAGCAAGAAAGTTCCGCAGTAGCTCGTGGCCGTAGGCTGTCAGGATGGACTCCGGGTGAAACTGCACGCCTTCGATCGGATATTGCCGGTGGCGCAGGCCCATGATCTCGTCGCGTTGACCCTGTTCGTCCACGGTCCATGCAGTCTCTTCCAGACAGTCCGGCAACGACGCGCGTTCCACCACGAGGGAGTGATAACGCGTCGCGATGAACGGATTTGCCAGCCCACGGAACACGCCGCTGTCGCGATGATGAATCGGGGAGGTTTTGCCGTGCATGATGCGGCGCGCATGCACGATGCGCCCGCCGAACACCTGCCCGATGCTCTGGTGACCGAGGCACACGCCGAGGATGGGCATCGTTCCCTTGAAGCGTTCGATGAGCGGCATGGAGATGCCGGCCTCGTTGGGAGTGCACGGCCCGGGCGAGATCACGATGCGATCCGGCGCCAGCGCCTCGATCTCCTGCAATGTAATCTGATCGTTGCGGGCCACACGCACGGCCTGTCCCAGTTCTCCGAGGTACTGCACCAGGTTGTAGGTAAATGAGTCGTAATTGTCGATCATCAACAGCATGGGTTGTCCGATCCTGTCGTTACGTCATCCTGTTTGAGCCGGCCTCCGTGATGGATCCCGGCAGTCAATCCGCTGTCGGCAAGCCGGCGGCATACTTTCTGCTTGTCGCCGATGCGCCCGGCTCAGCGATGAAGGTCTAAATAGCTGCTCCGAATTGCAGAACAGGCGGGTGGTCCGATCCCATGTTGGCGGACCGTGTGCCGCAGGGACAGCGACACCCGAGCCTACAGGGCAGATTGCTGCTCCTGCGCAATCTGCATTCCCGCCATCCCTGGCGGTCAGACTGTATTCACGGCGTGTCTGCCAACGTGGGATCGGACCGCCCCTTGTGTACTTGTATCATATTTCGGAACAGCTATTCAGGTGCGCGGCTTGCGCCAGCGCCGCAGGCGGACGGAGAGGGATGCTGATTGAATCATGCGCGCGATTATTCCGTCATTTGTCGCCGCAGGCAAGGCAATTGCCCCGCGTCCGCGGCATCGGTTTCGGGTGGGGAGCGCGATCAGCGCGCCAGCCTGCCTTCGGCCAGTGCCACGGCACGGAACATGGCGCGTCCCTTGTTCATGGTCTCCTCCCATTCCCGCGCCGGGTCCGAATCCGCGACCACGCCGGCACCGGCCTGGATGTGCAGCATGCCGCCTTTGATCACGGCCGTGCGTATGGCGATGGCCGTATCCATGTTACCGGCCCACGAGAGATAACCCACCGCGCCGGAATACACGCCTCGGCGCACCGCCTCCAGTTCCTCGATAATCTCCATGGCACGCACCTTGGGCGCGCCGGACACAGTGCCCGCCGGGAATGTGGCGCGCAGCACGTCCAGCGCATTCAGGCCGCGCCGCAGCCTGCCGGCGACATTGGAGGCGATGTGCATGACGTGGGAATAACGTTCGATCACCATGCGTTCGGTGACCTTCACCGAGCCGGTCTCCGCGACCCGACCCACGTCATTTCTGCCGAGATCGATCAGCATGAGATGTTCCGCGAGCTCCTTCGGATCGGCGAGCAGTTCCCCGGCAAGCCGATCGTCATCGGCCTCATCGGTGCCGCGCGGCCGCGTGCCCGCAATGGGACGCACGGTGACAATGCCGTCCTCCAGACGCGCCAGCACTTCAGGGGATGCGCCGACGATCTGGAAATCGCCGAGATTCAGAAAATACATGTACGGCGAGGGGCTGGTGCTGCGCAGCGCGCGGTAGATGTTGATGGGCGGGCCCTTGACCGGGACCGACATGCGCTGTGAAAGCACGACCTGCATGACGTCGCCTTCGACAATGTACTGCTGGATTCGGCGCACACTTTCTTCAAAATCGCCGCGCGGGAAGGCCGAACTGAAATCGCTTTCCAAAATCGCGCGTGGCGGCAACGATTCCGGCTCCGCGACCGTGCCTGACCTGAGGCGCCCTTCCAGCAGGTCCAGATCGTGAATCGCTTTTTCGTAGGCATGATCGCCGCCGGGGTCTGCGTGCACGATGAGCATGCCCTTGCCGGTCAGATTGTCGAACACAACCACCCGATCGGACACGAGCAACATCACGTCCGGGCAGGCCAGCGGGTCCGGGCGCGGGCACCGGCCCAGCCGCGGCTCCAGGAAATTCACGCAGTCGTAGCCGAAGTAACCGACCAGCCCGCCGGAGAAGCGCGGCAATCCGGCGACAACGGGAACGCGGTACTGGGCGCGGAATTTCCCGATCTCGGCGAAAGGGTCGCCGGCGCTGGTGCTGGAAACGACCTTGCTGCCCACCTCCACGGTGACCACGTTGCCGCGCACAATGAGCTGCGTGGACACGGCCAGCCCGATCATGGAGTAGCGCCCCCATTTCTCGCCGCCCTGCACCGATTCCAGCAGATAGGTACGCGGTCCGCCGGCAAGTTTCAGGTAGGCGGACAGCGGCGTGTCCAGGTCAGAGAGCACCTCCCGCGCGACCGGGATGTGGTTGTAGCCCTGGGCGGCGAAGGCGCGGAACTGGTCGGGGGAGATGAGGTTCATGGGAAAAAGTTACAAGTCACAAGTTACAAGGAAAGACAAAACCTCATTGAAGGACTGGGAATCTCGCGCCACATTCACGCAGGCGCGTTGCCCAAGGCTGGTGTTTTCCTTGTGACTTATGACTTGTTACTTGTGACTGCTTTTGGCCAGTTCCTTGCGCATGTCGCGGATGGTCGCCGCGTAGTCGTTGCTGTCGAAGATCGCCGAGCCGGCAACAAACGTATCCGCTCCCGCCTCCGCGATGGCGCGGATATTGTCCACCTTGACGCCGCCGTCGATCTCGAGCCGGACGGGCCGGCCGCTGTCGTCGAGGATGCGCCGGGCCTCGCGCAGTTTATCGAGCGCTGAAGCGATGAAGCTCTGGCCGCCGAAGCCGGGATTCACCGACATCAGCAGCACCATGTCCACCTTGTCCAGCACGTGGCGCAGGTGATCCAGCGGCGTGGCCGGATTGAACACCAGGCCCGGCCGGCAGCCGTGGTCCCTTATCAATTGCAGCGTCCGGTCCACGTGCTCGCTGGCCTCGGGGTGAAATGTGATGTACGTGGCCCCGGCCTCGGCAAATTCCGGCACGATGCGATCCACGGGCTTGATCATCAAGTGCACGTCCATGGGCGCGGTGATCCCATGATCGCGCAGTGCCTTCACCACCACCGGACCGAACGTCAGATTCGGCACGTAATGATTGTCCATCACATCCACGTGCACGAAGTCCGCGCCTGCCGCGAGCACGGCTTCCACCTCAGCGCCAAGCCGCGCCATATCGGCGGACAATATTGACGGTGCGATCGCAAAACGCTGCATGGCGCGCACTTTAACGTACCGCCGGGGAATCTGCTAAATTCCGGATGCAATGAGGTTTACGTATCACGCATTGCCGCTGCTGGTCATGCTGGCGCTGCCGGGCGCGGCTGCGTTTGCCGCGCAGGTTGCCGAGCTCGAGCAGGTGATCGCCGATCGGCTCGCCGAACGGCATGTGCCCGGTGAGATGATCTGGCTGGAGACCGGCGGCAGCAGGTTCCTCGGATTATTTCTGGCGCCGGCGGGTCACGCGCCGCGCCGCGCGGTCATTCTGCTCCATGGCCTGGGCGGTCATCCGGACTGGCCGGATGTGGTTCAGCCCTTGCGCGCGCGCTTGCCGCAACTGGGTTGGGCCACGCTGTCGATCCAGTTGCCGCGCCTGTCGCCCCAGGCCTCCCATGGCGATGAGGCGGAGTTGCCCAATCGCGCCCTGCCGCGCATTGCTGCGGCCAGCGCGTATCTGAGCGGGCGCGGCCTGGAAACGATCGCCGTCGTCGGATATGGATTCGGGGCGGCGCTGGGTGCGCGGCACCTCGATAATCCGGGAAAGGGCATCGCGGCCTTCGTCGCCGTGAGCCTGCAGATCCCTGGCCATCTCGTCCAGGCGGTCAATTACCCGGAAAGTCTCGAGGCAGTCACGGTGCCGGTGCTGGACGTTTACGCATCCGGGGATTCCGCAACGGTGCTGCAGCAGGCGCCGGAACGCGAACTGTGGGGGCGCAAGAACAAAAAGCGGATCTTTGATCGCGCAATTATTCCCGAGTCGGACGCCGGATATCACGGCCGGGACGATGACTTGGCGCGCGCCATTGCGGCCTGGCTGGACGCCAATGCCAAGCAAGAAAGCGAAAAGTGAAAAGTAAAAAGTGCAAAGCAGATCCCGGCCAGATTCACCGCCCATGGCAAGCAAGCGGTTCCTTCACTTTCAACCTTTCACTTTGAACTTTTCACTGTAACCGCGGAGGTTGTTCTCACTTCGAATCGCGACAGCGCCCACCGCACATGTTCCCGCACCAGCTCCGAAGGATGTTCAGCACGGCTCCGGAGCGCAGCGGTTGCAGATTCCGATCGCGATCCATTCCCCAGCGCGACGGCAATATTGCGCAGCCAGCACTCGTAGCCGATGCGCCGGATCGGGCTGCCCTCGGTACGCGCGAGAAATTCATCCTCGGTCCAGTTGAACAGATCAACCAGCGTTGCGCAGTCCAGCCCGTGGCGCGGCTCGAAGTCCGGCAGCGGATTTGTCCTCGCAAACCGGTTCCACGGGCATACCAGCTGGCAGTCGTCGCAACCGAAAATGCGGTTGCCGACCAGCGGCCTGAGTTCCTCCGGGATGCTGCCGCGCCACTCGATGGTGAGATAGGAGATGCAGCGCCGCGCATCCAGCTCATAGGGCGCAACAATTGCTCGCGTCGGGCAGATGTTGATGCATGCCGCGCACGTGCCGCAGTGGCTGCGCGTGAAACCGTCGTCCACCGGCAGCGGCAGATCGGTGTAGATCTCGCCCAGAAAAAACCATGAACCGCCCTGCGGATGGATCAGGTTGGTGTGCTTGCCGATCCAGCCCAGGCCCGCGTTGCGCGCCAGTGCTTTTTCCAGCACCGGCGCGCTGTCGGTGAACGCCCGCGCCGCGAACGGGCCGCAGGCGGATTCGATGCGTCTGACCAGCCGCGCAAGCCTGCCACGCAGCACCTTGTGATAGTCGCGCCCCAACGCATAGCGGGAGACGTAGCCGCGGTCCGGATCGGCAAGGACTGCATCCGCCGGCGCGGCATCGCCGGGGAAGTAGTCGAGGCGCGCGGAAATGACGCGCACCGTGCCCGGCACCAGTTCCGCCGGCCGTGAGCGCCGCGTGCCGTGGCGTTTCATGTAGTCCATGGCGCCGTGCCGGCCGTGACGCAGCCACGCCAGCAGATGCTCCTCGTCCGCGCCCAGCTCCGGCGCCGCGATCCCGATCTGCGTAAAACCGAGTTCAGCGGCCCAAGCCTTGATGTCCAGCGCGAGTTGGCGGTAGTCCAAGGATCGAATTAGCACGTTGAGTTCTCCAGATGGTAAACGATCCAGACGTCGGGCCGCAGAACCGGCAACTGCAGGCCCGTGCGGGGATTTCGATCGGATCGGGCGCCCAGGCAGGAATGAAGGCGATGCTGTCACGGTGACCACTGCCGCGTTGCCTATACGTGTTGATCCACCAGAATCGTGTTTCCATCCGGATCAGCAATCATGAAGCTGGCCGGGCCGGTGGAGCTTTCGTCCGCTTCTGAAATCATCTTTACGCCGCGATCCTTGAGCTGGCGCTGCAACTCCCGAACGTCCGTGAATTCTTCGAGTTGCCGGGCATCGCTGCTCCAGCCCGGGTTGAAGGTGAGAATGTTCTTGTCGAACATGCCTTGAAACAGCCCAATTGCATGGTCGCCATTCTTCATGATCAGCCAATTCTGCGATTGATCTCCTGCGAAGACCGTAAAACCCAGCTTTTCGTAAAAGAGCCTCGACGCCTCGATATCTTTTACAGCCAGACTGACAGAGAAAGCTCCAAGTTCCATAATTTCCTCCCACCTTGTGTTTCTTGTCGCGATTTGCGCGCTATGTTCTCGCAAGCCGATGTTCACGAAAGAACGCCCACATCTGACGCGATGCCTCGATGCTGCGGCTCGTGGGTCCGACCCACCATTCCGGCATCGGTTTGCCGCCGGGCCAGGAATGACCCCCTCCCCGGATGGTATAGAGCACTACGCCCGCATTGTCAGCACATCCCGTATATTCGCGGCGGGTAACATCCGCCTCTATCTCCGACTCGATGGGGTTCGGTTCGCAACCGTTTCTTCGAGCCCAATTCTCCGTCCAGCTAGGGATGCTTGGAAACAGATTTGGCGCTGTCCATGACGTGCCGCCGTTGTACGGAATAACCGGATCAGCGTCTCCGTGAAACGCGATCATCGGCACCGGGCGGGGATCGTTGCACCAGCTCCATGGCAGCATGTGAGCGGCTGCCACGGCTCCGACCGCGGCAATCCGATCGGACAGCCTGCAGGACAGCGCGAAGGCCATGCTCGCACCGTTGGAGAGCCCATCTGCATAGATCCTCGCCGGGTCAATGTTGTAGTCCGCCGTCAATTTGTCGATCAAATCCGAAATGAACCGGACATCCTTCGCCAGAACCGATTCCGGCTGCATCAGCCAGACCTTCGGCCACACACCGGTGCCGCCGCCGCTCCCCGTGACCGTCGTTCCGGACGGATACACGACGATGAATCCGTGCTCATCGGCCACGCTGTTCCATTGGCTTATTTCCCTTTGATGCGCCGGCCAGGCGCCGGCGCCGTGCAGGCTGATGACGAGCGGTGTGGGCGTGGAGCGGTCATGGCGCGGTGGGACGTAAAGGAAATACTCACGCTCCGTGCCTGAGGAGACGATCGTGCCGTTGGCTCGATTCGGGTAGTAAAAAAGGGCGTAAAAACCTGCCTGCAATATCAAGACCAATGTCGCCGGGATGCCGATGATGCCCAGGATTGTGCCGATAAGGATTTTTTTGATCTTCATGGGCCTCCCTGGCCGTGCCGACGTTTAACGACGCGCGTGAAGCACGCGCGGTCACCCATCGCTTCGAAGCGGTAGTCTTGTTGCAGTTCGAGATTTGAGTCTATGTCCATTCTGACATATACTCAAAGCCCATGAGCCCGAGGGATCGGCCGCTTGTGTGGCTGCATGGAGGGGTGAAAACACCGCCGTTTTCGCGTGCGGCGAGAATCGAAGCAGGGTTTCTCTTGCGCAGGCTGCAACGGGGCGAAAAGTTGGCTTTGCGCCATTCGCGGCCAATGCCCCGTGTCGGAGCAAGAAGAAAACATCGAAGACTCCGCAAGCCGTGATCAATAGTGCCAGGAGAAGATTGAAGGAGTACGACAATGCGTGAAGCGAAGCGAAAACGCCTGGAGTCCAGAGGCTGGAAGATCGGTAATGCCAAGGACTTTCTTAATCTTTCACCGGAGGAATCCGCGTTCATCGAAATGAAGCTGGAGCTGGCGGAAAGCCTTCGCGCGCATCGCGAACGCCAAAACCTCACTCAGGTCGAACTCGCCAAACTGGTTAAGTCGAGCCAATCAAGGGTTGCCAAGATGGAGGCGGGGGATCCTTCCGTTTCAATGGACCTGCTGGTGCGCTCCCTATTGGCACTTGGCGCCTCAAAGCGAAAAGTGGTCAAAATCATTTCGCCCCTGAAACGCTCTTCTGCAATATAACGACCGCCATGAACCGCGCGCCGGAGGCGCGTCGAATTCGACGGCATGGTTATGTGGCGACATATGACGTTCACAAATCCTCAGGCTTCAAGCCGGTATGCCTGGCAATAAGTGAAAGCATGCGAGGGCCGATCTCTTCGCGGTCGTGAAATGCGAAAACGAAATCGGCCCAACCGGTTCTGGAGAGGGTCTTATGCGAGCCGGACTGGCGTTTAAGAGTCCAACCGATTTCAATGAGAGCGGCAAGCACACGGCGGGCCTTTGCCGAAGGTCAGGAACTCATGCAGCGGGAATGAGGATGGAGATAGCTTGAGGCCCCGCCTCGTTATGTTCCAAGCGTTCGGCGAGTACGCGAAGTGCCAATGCCTCCGCCTTTACCATCGCCTCGGCAGCGGTCTCTCCGTATGCGAGGACCCCTGGAAGTTCAGGGACTTCCGCCAGCCAACGGCCGTCTTCCTCACGCTCATGCTCAAGTGTGAAATTCATATGCGATCCCCTCGTCGAACATTCTACGCTGAACTCCACTTGCCACATAACGACCCGGCTGAACGGCGCGGGCCACGGGCCCAGCCCTTGGGCGACGCAGCTTCACCGCGTCGGCCTTGATTGCGTTGTTATACCGCGCTTCAATCATTTCTTGGTCCAACGGAAAGCACCTCCCGAATCTCGCGCTCGGCTCTCCGAAGCGACGCCAGCGTCCTCGGCTTCCAGCGGTTCGCAAAGCCTCGTTTGTGCGGTTTGCACAACCCGCAGCAACGTAGCTTTCTCCTATGGGACTTCCTCATGGCGCAGCGATCCCGCGCTTGACGGCAACAGCAGATTCCCGGCGCCGGAGCTTGTTGCTCTCGCGCTTGGCATCGCACTTTCTGCCTGCGTAGGCGCCGCGGCCCTTTTTAGGACCAACGTGCTCGCTCAACTTCGCTTTATTGGCCATGACTCTTTGCCAAGTGCGGTATAACGATGCGCATGAGGCGCGCGCGTCATCGCGCCGCCCTTGATGCGATTGTTATGCGTCACCGTGAAGCAGCAACAGGTTGGAGGGTATAAACACGTGCCAGCTTTGAGGCTGCAACCAGGTCTCCTCTTGCCAAAGCCGCCCGAACATCGTCGAGCCTTTCTGCATCTTCCAATGAAAGATATGGAGACCATTCAGTCTCATCTTCAATGAAGTTTACCTCCACTTCGGCAACATACCCGCCTTCGTGAATGTATTTGACCCTTCTGCGCGTGCTCATTTTCGCCTCCGCGTGAAACCTGGAGCCTATTGCTCCGGATCGGGACGATACCGAGTAATCAAAACAGCCGGCGACTCATGTCCTTGTGGAATGCCCCAAACAACATGAATCGGTTGGCCGCTCTGGTGGAATTCTAGCACTAGGATGGCCGGCCCTCGCCCGGAGGCCGGATACTCCTCTACCGCGACCGCAGTGCGAATGCCCCGAACGACATCCCGTACGGCGATCCCATCGGCGGACAATTCATCCCAACCATGCTCTGAGATGCGCAATTCATCCGAACCAACGAGTTGCTGAATTTGTTCAAGGAATTTGCTCACCTTGATCGGCGAATCGATGAACTAATGTGACGCATAACCGGGCAGATCTCAGCAATTCCCGATCACTTTTTTGACGTTGACGTGACAATGTCTCAGCAATTGTCGAACACTCATGCATCACCTTGGAAGGGTTTATCGATTCGATGATAACGAATGCTGGCGAGCAAGGGCTGGTCCTCC
>JACORW010000093.1 GCA_016179185.1 Gammaproteobacteria bacterium
GATAATCTGTTATTAATCAATTTGGCCGGTTTTGAATTTGAGCCCTCTGGTAACGCGAGGTCGTCGTTAATGCCGCCCGGGTGCGGTAGCCTGCTTGGCGATTGTCGGATCATTTTAGGCTTAGGAAGCTGGCCCTGTGCGGTAGAGAGCCATGAGTAAGTGTCCTAGACGGTTTCTTCGGACCACACGATGCACGATAAAGACATGGACTCGACCACTGTCCAGCGCGCGGGCCTACATGCCCCTCTCAGCGCTTCGCTGACTCGTGCGGCTATGCGCTCAGTCCGGAATCCCACGGCGCCGATTAGTCCTGCATTGTTCCCCACGGGTCACCGCGAATCGTTCAGCACCCTGCTCGCTGCGACTGCTCTTTCTATGGAAAATCTGACGTTCACGATTTCTTTGGATCGTCAGACCACATCCAGCAGACATAGTGACTATTCGACTACGTAACCTCGACCTGAATCTTTTGAAGGTCTTTGACGCGGTTATGGCTGAACGAAGTATTACTCGTGCAGCGACACGCCTCTGTGTTTCCCAGCCGGCGATAAGTAATGCACTAAGTAGATTGCGTAAACTCTATGACGATCCTCTATTTGTGCGATCAGCAAAAGGGGTCATACCCACACCGAAAGCATGCGAAGTTGCAATATCTATTCGAACTGCGATTCAAACAATTGAAGAAACACTCGAAGCCAGCGAGTTTCGCGCAGAAACGTCACATCGCAAATTTACTGTCGCATTAACCGACTACGGCGAACTGTATTTTCTACCGCACATAATGCGCCGGCTGAATAGCGACGCCCCTGGAATTGAAGTTGTCTGTCTTCCCCAGCCAGGGGCGACTATGGCGCCTGAGATGAAGTCGGGATCCGTGGATCTGGTATGGGACTGGAAGAAGGTCGATGATCCAGATTTTCGTGCGGACTTGGTATTTGAAGATCGTAGCTACTGTATCGCGCGCCACAAACATCCGTACATTGAAAGCCAGATTACATTGCAACAATTTCTTGAACTTGAGCACGTTGTTTTGCGCCCAACTCGCTCGCATGTTCCGATGATCGAACGCAAATTAGAAAATTTGGGGTTGGAGCGTAAAGTTGTTCTCGAGGTTTCACACGTGCTAGTTTTAGCAAGCATCGTTGCTAGCACGAATCTCGTGGCGTGCATGCCGGAGCGTCTTGCGCGCTTATATGCCCGCCAGTTAAATGTACAGTTATTTCCTAATCCTGTTTTCGATGACCCTGTCTCGGTTTATCAAATCTGGCATCGGCACTTCGACGAAGATGCAGGACATGCATGGTTTCGCCAGTTGTTGACAGACATAGCATCACAAGATTACGCAAATTAATATCATGTGCATCGATCCATTTAACAGAGATTGTCCTAAAAACCCCGATGACCTTAGATTTTTGTCGCACAGTTCAAGAAGCGGTGGACTCGGTCAACTGGCGCACGCTGCTGATCCATGAATACCGCCGCATCCTGCTGCACGACACCGATCTCCCGGATGAACTCCTGCCGGCGGACTGGCCCGGCCGCGAGGCATTTGATCTCACCGCGACCCTGTACCGGCAGGTGCAACAGGGCGCCGTCCAATACCTGCGCCGGGAAATGCAGTCCCTGAACGGTTCGCTGCCGGCGCCGAATCGGGAATATTACGGCCGGTTTGGGGGACTCCCCAGTTTCGATTCGCAGTTGTCCGGGTAGGCTGTGTCTGAGATAATGTTATCATGAATGATAATATTCCTTCCGCGCCCATCGGCGCGCAGCTCCGCCGGCTGCGCCTGGCCCGTGGCATGAGTCTGCGGGAGCTGGCGCGTCGCGCCGGCACCAGCGCGCCGTCCCTGCACCGCTACGAGTCCGGCTGGGATCGTTTCGAGATTGCCACGTTGCGCCGTATTGCAGCGGCCCTTAGCGCACGACTTGACGTCACGCTGAGTGCACCGGACAGTCGCAAACCGGCGGCGCGACCTGCGAAAGCGAAGCTGCTGCGATCATTGTCGCCGCTGTTCTGGGACACGAAGCTGACGGGATCCATACTCACCGATCATCCGCACTGGGTATTGGGCCGGGTTCTCGGCTATGGAGATCTCGAGCAAGTGCACGCCGCACGACGATTTTTTGGCGATGACGCGATCCGCGCGGCAATCTCCCGGCGCGACATTGACAGGCGCACACGCAACTACTGGAAAACCATTCTTGGGGGTCGCCGTGCACCCGAAAGTGTTGAGTCCCGGGGCCTGGAACACCGTTCGTAAGCTGGTGAACGGCGGGTACGCCGATGGCTGGATGCTGGCCGGCGGCACCGCGCTGGCCCTGCAACTGGGGCACAGATTTTCCGAAGACCTGGACTTCTTCCGGGGACAGCCGTTTGACGGAGCGCGGTTGGCGGAACGGCTGGCCGGCGCAGGACCGGTCCGCATCCAGAGTCGCGGCGACAATACGCTGCACGTTCTGCTGAATAAACTTCGCGTCAGTTACCTTCAGGCGCAGGTCCCGTTCATGTTTCCCGGCGCTGCGTATCGCGGAATGACCATCGCCGATCCCCGCGACATCGCCGTGATGAAGATCGTTGCCGCCGGGGGCCGCGGCAGCCGCAAGGATTTTATTGACCTCTATTTTCTGATGCAGAGCGGTTGCAGCCTGGAGAATATCCTCGAGTTGCTAAAGGCGAGCCACAGCCGCGTCGAGCACAACGCATACCACCTGCTGAAAAGCCTGGTCTATTTTGACGATGCGGAGAGCGAGCCCATGCCCAGGATGATCCGAAAGGTTCAGTGGTCGCACGTGAAGAAATCGATCACTGATGCCGTGCGCAGGCTTTCCATCGAATGAACCGAGAACACGCACCGAAGGCCATCCGCACTTGTAACTTCTCGCCGGCGTCAAAATGCAGACTGTCTCCCAATAAGGCGTATATTACAAAGTTCGATTTGTGGCCAAAGGGGAGAAACGACCATGCAGCCAGCTCCAATTCGCAGCATTTTTATCATCGCCACGCTGACACTGATGTGGGGTTGCGCCGGCAGCATACCGAAACCTGAATTCACCGATAAGGTTGGCGAACACAAAACTCTCGATGGAAACGATATTGCGGCCATCAACGTGCAGCCGGCCGACGGCGTCGCGATGCTTGCCGCGGAGGTGCAACGGATCCGCGAACTTGTTGAGCAGCAATTGACTGTGAAGCAGGCCCTGAATCCGGCCGGCGGGGACGCGGTGAACTATGACGTTGACGTGGTGATTACGAAGTACGCCAAGGGAAGCGCTTTTGCCCGCGCGATGCTCGCCGGGCTGGGACAAATCCACATTGACGGCACGATAACCGTGACTCCGTCAGGCGCCAGCGAAGTTGCAAGCGAATTCACCGTCAAAAAGACTTTTGCCTGGGGCGGTATCTATGGCGGCGCGACGCGAATAGAAGATGTGGAGCCGGCATTTGCGGAAGGCGTGGCGGCAGGGCTCACCGGTCAGATGGATACCAGTGAAAAGAAAAACAAGGAAGCCGGTAAGTAGGAAGGTTTCAGAGGAATTTTCGCCTTTTCCAGGGTCGCCGGCTCCTTCAGACGCGGGAGTTATTCCTTCGCGATATGCTCCATTGACCACTGCACGCGCTCAGCCAGGAAATTCGCAAAGGGCTTGATGTCCAGGGCGATACTTGCCTTGTCGAGGGCGTCAAGATATTCCTTTCGATCTTCCACGCGGATGATGGTCCAGTTGTAACCGCCGGATGCCAGCATGGTATTCATCAGAAATCGGGCCATGCGTCCATTGCCGTCCGGGTACGGATGGATGTAACCAATCAGCCAATGTCCCAACACCACCCGTACTGATGCCTCGGGTTCGTTCCCCAGAAAATCAAAGAGTGCGGGCATGGCATCGCGCATGACTTCCCAACGTGGCGGAACATGCCGGGACGTCCGGATGTACACCGGATTATTGCGATAACCGGCCAGGACTTCGCGCGAAATGATGCCGGCGGTCACGCCCGGCTGGAACATTTCGCGGTACCAGTCGCGGTGCGTCAACCGAACCAGGGCTGCGGCATCCTGCCCGGAAATGATTTTTTCAATTGATTTCTTCACTTCCTGAAACGCCTGCCAGTAACCGCGCGCGGCCAGGGCATCGCGATTCCGGCGATCTTCATCGTGTCTTTCCAGATCCCATTGGCCGGAGCGCACCCTTTCGAGCAATGCCGGCGACACCGTGTATCCCTCGATGGACAACGAGTGGTACGCATTGTTGACGTAGATGACATCGATAATGCCGAGATAGGCCGCTCGTTCTGCCGGAATCCCCGGCGCTTCGGGAAAGAGGGAAATGACCGGTGATTCAGCAGGCGGTGGAGGCGGAGTTGGCCGAATTGCTGGCCCGGTACGCAGGGGAAACGGACGCCCAGGGCCGGTCCGCGGTGGTACGCAACGGCTATCTGCCCGAGCGCGCGGTGCTGACCGGGCTCGGACCGGTGCCGGTGAAGGTGCCGAAGGTGCGTTCCCGCAACGGCGGATCGGTGGTGTTCCGTTCCAGCCCGGTGCCGCAGTATGTGCGCCGGGCGGAGACCTTGGATGCGGCGCTGCCATGGTTCTATCTGAAGGGCATTTCCACCGGGCAGATGGCGGAGGCCTTGGCGGTGCTGGTGGGCCCGGAGGCGAAGGGGCTGTCGCCATCGGTGGTCAGTCGTCTGAAGGGTCATTGGCGTGACGAATACGAGACCTGGCGCCGGCGCCGATTGGACCGAGAGCGTTGGGTGTACGTGTGGGCGGACGGCATTTACAGCGGCCTGCGGATGGAGGGACAGAAGCTGTGCACGCTGGTGCTGGTTGGCGTCAATGACCGGGGCGAGAAGCGGTTCCTGGCCATTGAAGACGGGGTGCGGGAATCGACCCAGAGCTGGCGCGAGGTGTTGCTGGATCTCAAATCCCGCAGTTTGACGATCGCGCCGGAACTGGCGGTCGGCGATGGGGCGCTGGGCTTCTGGGGCGCCCTGGACGAAGTGTTCCCCGGCACGCGGCATCAGCGTTGCTGGTTTCATAAGAGCGACAACGTGCAGAACTCCCTGCCGAAAAACGTACAGGCGAAAGCGAAAGCGGCACTGCACGAGATCTGGATGGCAGCGACCCGTGCCGATGCCGAGCGGGCGTTTGACCGGTTTGTCGAGACCTGCGGGGCGAAGTACCCGAAGGCCGTTGCGTGTCTGAGCAAAGACCGGGGCGCGCTGCTCGCCTTCTACGATTTCCCGGCCGCGCACTGGGTGCATCTGCGCACCACCAACCCGATCGAGTCGAGCTTCGCGACCGTGCGGCACCGCACCGACCGGACCAAGGGTTGCGTCACACCCGAGACGATGCTGACCTTCATCTACAAGCTCGGGATGTGCGCGGAGAAGAACTGGTATCGCATCCGCGGGTTTGAGCAACTCGGGAAGGTGATCGAAGGGGTGAAGTTCAGAGATGGCATTGAAGTGAACGAACAGATGACCGACCGCAGGGTCGCCGCCTGATCATTCCCTGTACACCAGATTTGACAATAGCTCTTTTTTTAGCAAATAGTCCCGGTACCCTTCTGAAAGCGACAACGCATATTTGGATTTGTCAGCTTTAATTGCAACGACTTTGGAATAGATAATTTTGTCGTCTTCCGTGAGGTCCTTTCCCGTTTCCAGAATCTTGACAATTTCTAGCACAGCAGATTCACAAAAAATCCTGCACCGAGGCAAATATGAACCAGTCAGGATAATGAACGAGATCCGTGCCGGAACAATTACGCCCTTTACCAACTCCCGTCTATGTTCTTGATGAAATCGTACGGATAGAACAGCTGCGGCGCGGAAACGACGTCGAGTTTCGCGAATGCCTCGTCCGGCAGCATCAGATCCACGGCCTTGAGGCTGTCGTCCAGTTGAGCTACGGAGCGGGCGCCGATGATCACAGAAGTCACCGCCGGTTTGCACAACAGCCATGCCAATGACACCTGCGTGGGTGTCGCGTTCAATTCCTTCGCAATGGCAATGAGGGTATCAACGATAGCCCAGTTTCGATCCGTGCTGCGAGTCTCGAACCGCTCCTTCATCTTGTCGTAGCGGGTTCCCGACGGCACTGCCTGTTCGCGGCGATATTTGCCGGTGAGGAAGCCCCCGGCCAGTGGTGACCACGTCAACAGGCCGAGCCCCCAGCGTTTGCAGGCCGGCACATGCTCGAACTCCAGTCCGCGCTCCAACAGATTGTACTGGGCCTGGAGCGTCACGTACCGGTTGAGCCCGGCGCGGTCCGCGGCCCACAGGTGTTCGATGAGCCGGTAGGCGGTGTAGTTCGAGGCGCCGGCATAGTGGATCTTGCCGGCCTGGATCAGTTCATCCAGTGTACGCGCCGTTTCCTCCTCCGGTGCCTTGATGTCCTGCATGTGGACCTGGTACAGGTCTATGTAATCCGTGCCGAGTCGCCGCAGTGAATCGTCCACGGCCTGTTTGATGTGCTTGCGGCTCGCGCCGCGATCGTTGGGGCCGGGACCCATGCCGAAGCGGCCCTTGGTGGCGAGCACGACATCATGACGCCGGCCGTTCTTCCTGAACCACGCGCCGATGACGCGCTCGGACAGTCCGTCCTGCCCATACACGTTCGCCGTGTCCCAGAAATTGACGCCCGCATCCAGCGCGCGGCTCATCATCCGGTGCGATTCCTCCTCGGAAGCGCCGATCTTGTGCATGAAGGATTTTTCATCGGCCTCGCCGAAGGTCATGGTGCCGAGGCAGATTTCGGAGACGCGGGCGCCGGAGGCGCCGAGGTTGCGGTATTTCATTCCCATCGGTGCTCCACCTTTTTTCGAAAAAAAGCGGATTTAAATATCTGTTCCAAATTGCAGCACAAACGGCCGGTCCGATCTCATGTTGGCGGACACGCCGTAAATACCTCCAAGGCTCGGGTGCCGCTCCTGCGGCACACGGTCCGCCAACATGAGATCGGACCGGCCGTTGGAATTTTGTAGCACATTTCGGAACAGGTATTTAGGTTCAGAACTGCGCTTCGGTCAGCGCCATCATGCTGTCTGCACCGGCGCAGATTGTCCGTGACAGCGAAGATGCCCGGCTGAGGAAATGCTCGGCATAAAAGCGTGCCGTGGTGATCTTTGCGCTGAGAAATTCGGCGTCCGCGCTGTCCAGTCGCGATCGCGCAATCAACGCCGCGCGCGCCAGCAGCCAGCCGCCGCAGACCGTGCCTACGAGCATCACCATGTTGACCGCAACGGAACCGGGCACCGCGGCATTGCGGTCGGCATGGTCCAACAGCCACGCCACGGCCTGCTCCAGCGCGGCGATCCCGGTGCCCAGTTGCGATGAAATGACTTTGATGTCAGCGTCGGCGGACATTCCGGCCGCAGCGGCCACCTCGCGCATTTCCCTGATCAGTTCTGCCATGGCCCGGCCGTTGTCGCGCAGGAGCTTGCGGCCGATGAGGTCATTGGCCTGGATGCCGGTCGTGCCTTCGTAGATCGTGAGGATGCGCGCGTCGCGGCAGTGCTGCGCGGCGCCGGTTTCCTCGATGAATCCCATGCCGCCGTGGATTTGTACGCCGAGATAGGTGAGTTCCTGGGCGAGTTCCGTGCACCAGCCCTTGACCACCGGTGTCAACAGCGCGAACCGCTCCTGATGTCGGGCCCGCGTTGCCTGGTCCGGCCCGTGCTGGGCGAAATCCGCCGCGGCCGAGGCGACATAGCACAGCGCGCGCATCGCTTCGATACCGGATTTCATCAGCATCAGCATCCGGCGCACGTCGGCATGATGGATGATTGTGACGCGCCCGTCGCGCCCGGCGATCTGTCCCTGCACCCGTTCGCGGGCATAGGCGCGCGCCTTCTGGTAGGCGCGTTCGCTGATGCTGAGCCCCTGTATTCCCACCGCCAGGCGCGCGTGATTCATCATCGTGAACATCAGGGCAAGCCCGTTGTGCGGCTGGCCGATCAGATAGCCGACGGCGCCGCCGCGGTCGCCATAACTCATGACGCAGGTGGGGCTGCCATGGATGCCGAGCTTGTGCTCCACGGACACCGGGTACACGTCGTTGTGTTTTCCGCGCGTGCCGTCGGGATTCAGCAGGAACTTGGGAACGACGAACAGCGAAATTCCTTTGACGCCCGGCGGCGCGTCCGGCAGCCGCGCCAGCACCATGTGGATGATGTTGTCGGTGAAATTGTGGTCGCCCCAGGTGATGAAAATCTTCTGACCGAACAGCAGGTAATGATCAGCGCGGGGTTCGGCCCGCGTTTTGACCGCGGCCAGATCGGAGCCGGCCTGGGGCTCGGTGAGATTCATGGTGCCGGTCCATTCCCCGGAGATCAGTTTCTCCAGGAACCGATCCTTGATCGCGTCGGAGGCATGCTGTTCCAGCGCCACCACGGTACCCTCGGTCAGCATCGGGCACAACGCGAACGCCATGTTTGCCGACTGCCAGATTTCGTTTACCGCGGTGGACACGGTTTCCGGCAGTCCCTGACCGCCGCGTTCCGGCGCGAACGGCAAAGCCGGCCAGCCGCCGTCAACGAATGCCCGGTACGCCGACTTGAATCCCTCCGGCGGCAAAACGGCGCGGTCCACCACCCGGTTTCCGGTGCGATCGCCGACCGGGTTCAGCGGCGCCAGCACTTCCGCGGCGAGCTTCCCGGCTTCCTCGAGCACCGCATCCACGACGTCCGGCGTGGCCTCCTGGAAGCGCGGCAGCTTGCGGATCTCAGGCAGCTCCGCCAGTGCTTCCAGATTGAAACGAATGTCCCGCAGCGGCGCGCGGTAATCGCTCAAGGAGTCTGCCTCCCCGTCTCCTGGACCGGCTCCCCGGTGGCGCGGGCGCTCGCGGCGATGGGTCCCACGAACCGCTCGCGGAAGCGTTCGCAGCGCTCCAGGTAATCGCGCGTGGTTTTCGGCATGGGTACCCGCAGGTTCGCCAGGTCAATGATGAGCCGGCCGCCTTCCCGGATCAGCGCGAGCCCGCTGCGCGCCAGCGTGTACTGGCGGCGATCCGCCCTCTCCGGCACCCTCGGTTCCGCGGCCAGCAGCCGATCCGCGGCCGCCACGAAACGCGGCCAGACCTGCACATATTCCGCGTCGCTGCGCATGGTTTCGCTGGCGCTCTTTGCGCTGTCCGCCAGTTCCTCGATCAGCGGCATGAACGGGGCGAAAAATCCGACACCGGCATACATGCCCGTGATCTGATCACGGATCGAATCTATGGCGCGCATCGCCAGGGACAGCTTGATGTAACGCGTTTCCAGAAATCTGTGCACGCTCATGGAAAACGCCTTGAACGGCTCGCCCCACAGTTCATCAAGCCCTTCATGACCGGTGAGCGGGCGGATCATGCGCCCGTACTCCAGCGCCCACATGAAACAGGTGCCGCATTCCCGCAGCAGCTCGTTGTCAGGCTCCACGGCCACGCCGATCTGCTCGAGCTCCACGATGCGCGTGAGGATGTCGGATCCCCGATTCAGGCAGGCCCCGGCCAGCATCGCGGCGAGCACGCGTTTCTTTGCGGGATCCTGCTCCGCCTCGAAGGCGCCGCGCATTTCTTCCAGCCGATCCCCGGGGGTATTGATGCCGTACTCGGCGTGATGAAACACGCGCCGGGTCAGGGAATCGATGAGGATCTTGGTGTAGACGCGCGAATTGGGTACGTCGTAATACCGGACCCAGTAGCCATCGTAGAAAATCCGCAGTTGACCGGCGATTTCCCGCAGCGTGCCGTTCGCGGGCGGCGGCGGGGATTCGCGCGCCGTTGGCGGAAGTACCGCGGCGGGGCTGGTCAAAGGGTTAATGCAGGGACCGCTGCCGCAGGGCCGGGAACGGACCCCACTCCGACCGGGGTTCGTTCCTGAGCGCATCCTGCCGGGTCGGGTAACCCTGCGTGAGATTGCGGTAAACCCCCAGTGCCCATAACGGGAAGTAATGGCTGTACCCGTGGTAGCGCAGGTAGAACACGCGCGGGAATCCGGTGCCGGTGTACGGCGCCTCTTCCCAGCCGACCTTGCCGTCGAAATTGCGCATCAGGTACCGGATGCCGCGCTGCACCGGTTCTGAGCCGACCTCGCCCACGGCCATCAGCCCCAGCAGGGCCCATGCGGTCTGCGATGCGGTGCTCCGGCCCCGGCCGCACAGCGACGGATCGTCGTAGGTATTGCAGTCCTCGCCCCAGCCGCCGTCTGAATTCTGCACGTCTTTGAGCCACTGCACTGCTTTGCGGATATGGGGCTGGTTCGGATCCTCGCCGAGCGCGCCCAGTCCCACGAGGACGGCCCACGTGCCATAGACATAGTTGACGCCCCAGCGACCGTACCAGGCGCCCGATGGACGCTGATCGCGCCGCAGGAATTCGAGTGCGCGCGCGATGGGCGGGAATTTCCGGTCATAGCCCATCATCGCGAGCATCTCGATGCAGCGGCCGGTGAGATCGGCGGTGCTCGGGTCCACCAGCGCGCCGTGATCCGCGAACGGGATGTTGTTCAGATATTCGTGATGATTGTCAATGTCGAATGCGCCCCAGCCGCCGTCGGGATTCTGCATGCCGAGCATCCAGTTCACCGCCTGCGACATGCGCCGCCTGCGATCGGGGTGATGGTGCGCGCCGGCGCGCAGCAGGGACATGACGACCATGCCGGTGTCGTCCACGTCCGGATACTTTTCATTCTCGAACTGGAACGCCCAGCCGCCGCCGTCCACGTCCGGGGCGTTCACGGTCCAGTCTCCGCGCACGAACACCTGCTTGTTGAACAGCCAGGTGACGGCGGATTCCAGCGCCGGATGCTGCTCGGGCACGCCGCACTCCGCCAGCGCATTGATGCTGAGGCAGGTGTCCCAGATGGGCGACAGGCACGGCTGCACATAGGATTCGTCGCCCCCGTCGAGCACCAGGTCTTCGATGGCCTGCATGCCGCGCGCCATGTCGGCATCTTCAGCGGGCTTATTGCCGAGGATCTTGAGCGCCATGACGGCGTTGGCCATCGCGGGAAAAATCCCGCCGATGCCGCCTTCGCCCTGCATGTGTTCGCGCATCCACTGCTCGCAGCGGCGCAGTGAACGGCGACGCACCGGGCCCGGGGTCCACGGTTCGATCCACTTGAGCACGCGGTCTATGGCGATGAACGTGCTACGCAGCGGACGACGGCGCCCGTCAAGCCGGTCTATATGCGCGAACCGTTGCGGGTCCGAGCAGAACAGCTCGCGGATGTCGAGCCCTTCGGGCACGCGAAATACCGGCCGCCGCGCGAACAGGATCAGCAGCGGGACGATGACGCAGCGCGACCAGTAGGACACGCGATTGAGATTGAAAAAGAACCAGCGCGGCAGCCAGATGATCTCGGCGGGCATCGCCGGAACCGTGCGCCACGGCAACTGGCCGAACAGCGCCAGCATGATGCGCGTAAAGACATTGGAGCTTTCCGCTCCACCGTGGGCCAGGACCCACTGGCGGGCCCGGGACAGCACCGGACCGTGCATGGGTTCGCCGGTGATCTTCAACGCGAAATAGGCCTTTACCGTCGCGCTGACATTGCCCTGGCCGCCTTCGTACAGCGGCCAGCTTCCGTCCGGAAGCTGCCGGCCGCGGATGTAATCGCACAGCCTGCCATGGCGCGCGTGATCCGCCGTGCCCATGAAGTGCTGCAACAGGATGTATTCCGACGGAATGGTCGTGTCCGCTTCGAGATCGAAGCGCCAATACCCGTCCTGGTACTGCCGTTCCAGCAATGCGCTGCCGGAGCGCAAAATGGTGGCGGTCAGGGGATCCGGACGCAGGGACGGAGCATGCACCGGTACCGTCGCATATTCCGTAGCAGCGAGCGTGGCCCCGGCGGTGGCCGGATACGACAGCGTGATAGCAATGCGATCAGTCATGCGCGGAACGCCTGAAGGCGCTGTCCCCCGAAGAGTAAACAAAAATATCGCGGCATTTTATGGGATGAAGCCAAATATTCAAAGTTTTCTGTGACTTACACAGGCCGCGCCGGCATTGATTTTCACGGCCGAAACGCCCGCCCCTCCATGCTAAACGCGGGCAAAGATGGCGGCTATGCCCTGGCCGCCGCCGATGCACATGGTGACCAGCGCATACCGGCCCGCAACCCGCTGCAACTCGTACAGCGCCTTGACCGTGAGGATGCATCCGGTCGCGCCCACGGGGTGCCCGAGGGAGATCCCGCTGCCGTTCGGGTTGGTGCGATCGGCAGGCAGCCCCAGCTCCCGCTGCACGGCCAGGGCCTGGGCCGCAAATGCCTCGTTGGACTCGATCACGTCCATGTCGCCCACCGTGAGCCGGGCCCGCTCCAGAACCTTTTGCACGGCCGGGATCGGCCCGATGCCCATAAGCTCCGGTTCGACGCCGGCGTGGGCGTAGGCCACCAACCGTCCCAGGGGCTTGAGGCCGTTCCGATCCACGGCCGCGCGCGAGGCCAGCACCACCGCCGCCGCGCCGTCATTGATGCCCGAGGCGTTGCCCGCGGTGACCGTGCCGCCTTCCTGGAACACCGCCGGCAGCTTCTCAAGATCCTGCAACGTCACATCGGTACGCACATGTTCGTCCGTATCGAATAACACGGTCTTTTTCCGCGAGCGGATCTCCACCGGCACGAGCTGATCGCGAAAGCGCCCGGCGGCCGCGGCTGCGGCCGCGCGGCGGTGGCTCTCCAACGCCAACTCGTCCTGGTCCGCTCGCGTGATGCCGAACTTTGCCGCCACGTTCTCCGCGGTAACGCCCATGTGGCAGCCGTGGAATGGGTCGTGCAGGGGCGTCCACGAGTTCGGTATTGCCCATGCGCTTTCCCCAGCGCGCGTGCTGTGACCAATAGGGGGCGCGGCTCATGCTTTCTACGCCACCGGCCAGCGTCACGTCCACGTCGCCGAGCATGATCATCTGTGCCGCCGAAACAATGGCCTGCAGGCCGCTGCCGCACAGGCGGTTAAGCGTCAACGCCGGTGTCGCCAGTGGGATGCCCGCATTCAGCGCCGCCACGCGGGCCAGATAGATGTCCTTCGGATCGGTGTGGATGATGCTGCCGAAAACGGCATGCCCGATCTGCCCGGGTGGGAGGCCGCTGCGACGGACCGCCTCCCGCGTGACAGTGGCCGCAAGCTCTGTGGGCGGCACGTCCTTGAGCGCGCCGCCGAAATCGCCGACGGCAGTTCGCACGCCGCTGACGACCAAGACATCGTGTACTGTTGCCATGGAATTGGGGCCCTCGATGCAGGGGAGGGTAGATTGCCGCGATGTTGCATTGCAGCAATGGAACCTGTCAAGTTCGTTTCGGGTCCATGGAAGCGATACCCGCCGAAAAGCCGTCCCGAAAAACCGTCCGATTGGAGACCAGACCCATGCGCATATCCCTGGCGTGCCTGACCGCACTCATTGTTATTGCGGCGGCGCTCTCCGCGCAGGCCCACGAAGGGGAAACGCTGTTCAACCGCGTGTACCTCGAAGCCCAGGCCGAGCGTGAAGTAAAGAATGATGAAATCGTCGTCCTGCTGGTGAGCAGGCATCAGGGCAAGTCTCCACAGGAAATTGCCGGCCGGGTAAACGCCGACATGGATTGGGCCATCAAGCAGGCCAAGGCCTACCCGGAAATCAGGACGGCGACCGAGTCCTATACGACCTCACCGCTGTATGACAAGGGTGTGATCCAGGGCTGGGAGGCGCGCCAGGAATTGCGGCTCACGGGGACCGCGATCGCCCGGGTCACCGAGCTGACCGGCGCGCTGCAGGAACGGCTTCAGGTAAGCGCCATGGAATTCCAGCCCACGCGCGCGCTGCGCGAGGCGACTACCGATGAACTCGTGGAGGAGGCGCTTCAATCCTTCCTCCGCCGGGCCGAACTGGTCGGCCGGCACATGGACGGGAAGGAATACCGGATCGTGGAACTGCACGTGTCCACCCAGGGTCCGGTCGGCCCGGTCATTCGATCCGGCCGTGCCATGATGATGAAGGCAGAGACCGCGCCCGCAGTGGAGGCGGGGACGAGCACGGTGCAGGTCACCGTGTCGGGGAACGTACAGTTTTATTGACCGTTCCGCGCGAGTTCGGCAAACGCGCGACCCGCTGCATCAATGGTCGCATCGATCTCGGCGTCGCCGTGCGCGCCGGACACGAAGCCGGCTTCATAGGGAGATGGCGCGAGGTACACGCCTTCCGCGAGCATCGAGTGGAAGAAGCGGGCAAATTGCGCGGCGTCGCAGGACATCACCTGCTCGAAACGGGTGACCGGGTTCCGGGCGGTGAAAAAGATCCCGAACATGCCGCCCGCGGCATTGCCTGAAAGGGGAATGCCGCTCTTTGCCGCCGCCGCCGTCAGCCCATCCACGAGGCGCCGCGTCAATGCGGTCAGGGACGCATGGAACCCCGCCTGGGAAATCCCTTCCAGTGTGGCCAGCCCCGCGGCCATGGCTACGGGGTTTCCCGACAGGGTTCCAGCCTGGTAAACGGGCCCCGTGGGCGCAAGCAACTCCATAATCTCCGCGCGCCCGCCGAATGCCCCCACGGGCAGCCCGCCGCCGATGATTTTTCCGAGGACGGTCAGGTCCGGCTCGATATTGTAGATTGCCTGCGCTCCCCCCGGCGCCACGCGAAAGCCGGTCATTACCTCGTCGAAAATCAGGAGGCTTTCATTCCGGCTGCACAGCTCGCGCAGCGCCGGCAGAAAACCGGGTTCCGGAAGCACGCAGTTCATGTTGCCGGCGACCGGCTCGACGATGACAGCAGCGATTTCATTGCCCCAGCGCCCGAATGCGTCCCGCGCCTCTGCGGTGTCGTTAAAGGAAAGTGTCAGGGTGTGCCGGGCCAGGTCGGCGGGGACGCCGGGCGAGGTGGGTATGCCCAGCGTCAGCGCCCCGGAACCCGCCTTCACCAGCAGCGCGTCCCCATGTCCGTGGTAGCAGCCTTCGAATTTGACGATCTTGTCGCGGCCGGTGAAACCGCGCGCGAGGCGAATGGCGCTCATGGCCGCCTCGGTGCCGGAATTCACCATGCGGATGCGCTCGATGGCGGGCATCATGGCGCAGATTTTCTTCGCCAGTCGGGTTTCAATCTCGGTCGGCGCGCCGAAGCTGAGGCCCCTTTCGGCAGCAGCCTTTACCGCGGCGATCACCGCGGGGTGTGCGTGGCCCAGGATCAGCGGGCCCCATGAACCCACGTAGTCAATGTAACGGCGGCCGGCGTGATCGAAGAGCCAGGGCCCTTCTCCGCGCTGAACAAAAATGGGCTCACCGCCCACCGCGCGAAAGGCCCGGACCGGCGAATTGACGCCGCCGGCAATGTATTTCCGCGCCTCATCGAACAGTGAAGTGATCATTCCGGGAACTCCCCATACCTTCGAAACACCGACTGGAACCGTTGCACCTGGCCCGCCGGATCGGGGTGGTCGTAGACGCTGCTGACGACGGCGAGCAGGTCCGCGCCGGCATCCAGCAAAGGGGCGCAATTGTCCGGTGTGATGCCGCCAATGGCAACCATGGGTACGGACAGTCGCGTTCGTGCCGCACGCAAAGTATCCAGCGAGGCGCGGGGAGTCTTCGTCCGAGTGGGGAAAAACGCCCCAAAGGCGATGTAGTCGGCACCGCCGTGCGCGAGGCGGGCGGCAAGTTCCACGTCGTCGTAACAGGAAACACCGATGATACCGTTGTCTCCCAGCCACTGGCGCGCCATCGCCGGCGAGGGATCGTCCGCGCCCAGATGCACGCCGGTCGCGCCCGCGCCGGCGGCAAGAGCGGGATCATCATTGACGATGAACGGTGTGGACGCCGCCCGGCATAGATTGCCGAGCGCCTCGGCGCGGACCGGTCGCGCCGCCGGGTCGGAATGCTTGTCACGGTACTGCAGGGCGCTGATCCCGGCATGGAGGATCTTCTGCGTCTTTGCCAGGACCTGCGAGAAATCCATGGTGTCGCAGGGGGTGATGGCGTACAGACCCCGCGCCAGCCGTGCCGGACGCATCATCTCACTCCGGTCCCGGAGCCGGATGCCGGAAAACGATTGGGGTGAAGCTGGCCCCGACCCAATCGATCGGCAGCGTGCAGCGCAGCCCACGTAAAATCCAGCGCGGCGCGCACTGCCGGCTGCAATTCGTACCCACGCGCCAGAAATGCCGCAAGGCTGGCGGACAGGGTGCAGCCCGAGCCGTGGAACACAGCGGGCAGTCGCGGATAGTCATACCGGGTCTGCGAGCCGTCCTGCCTGTACAAGGTGTTGGTTACACCGGGCGTGTCTGCGTCGGCACCGGTGATCAGCACGTTGCGCGCGCCCAGGAGCAGCAGGCGTCGCGCAGCTTCCGGGCCGTCATCGCATCCGGCCAGCGCGCGTGCCTCGGCGGCGTTCGGCGTGATTACCGCACATAGCGGCACCAGCCGTGTCCGGATGGCGTCCTGCAGTGCACCATCCGCAAGCGCGGTACCGGTGCCCGAGCGCAGGACCGGATCGAGCACGACCGGGGCGTTGCCGAGCCGCGGAATAAATTCAGCGACCACACCGGCGATTTCTGCGGTGCCCAGCAGGCCGATCTTGCACGCCGCGAAATCCATGTCCGCCAGCAGCAAATCCGCCTGTTCCGCGAAGTCGGCGGCGCTTTGCGGGCGAATGCGGACAAAGCTGGTGGTATCCTGTGCGGTGGTAGCGGTAATCAGAGATGCGCTGCGCACCCCGCAGGCGGAAATGGTCTCGATATCCGCGTGAATTCCCGCGGCGCCCGAGGGGTCGTGGCCGGCGATGGCAAGCACGACAGGAGTTGCCGAAGATTGGGGGGGCATCGTCCGGATTCAGGGCTGTTTCTTAGAACTGGTCACGAGGTTCAGCCAGGGCAGGTTCCACGGCCATTTTCTCCGCGCAGGGGTCACCGGGAAAGGGGCGGGAAGACCGGCACCATCCGGCCAGGCAGCAGGTGCAGAGTAACGATGAAGCGGTACATGTGCGTCATTTGTGGACTGGAGTACGATGAGGCCAAGGGTTGGCCCGAGGACGGCATACCGGCCGGAACGCGCTGGGAAGATGTGCCGCTGACGTGGACGTGTCCGCAGTGCGGCGCCGCCAAGGCCGATTTCCAGATGGTGGAAATTGTGTAGATCGCGATCGTGACGCGAATCCGCCTACAGGGGCTTGAACACCGCGAGAAACACGATTCCGATCAGCAACAGGACCGGGATTTCGTTGAACCAACGATACCAGACATGCCCATGACGGTTGCGGTCAAAACTGAATTCCCGCAGCAGGTAGCCACAGCAGATGTGATAAACCACCAGTGCCGCCACCAGCAGTAGTTTCAACTGCATCCATAACATTCCGGCATATTGCCCGGCATCGCCCAGCACCAGCGTCCAGCCGCCAAACACCAGTGTCAGGATCCCCCCCGGCGTCGCGATGCCCCAGAACAGCTTGCGCTCCATGGTCTTGAACCGTTCGATCCCGGTTCGATCCTCCGCCATGGCGTGATAGACGAACAGCCGCGGGAGGTAAAACAACCCCGCGAACCAGGTCACCATGAATACAAGGTGCAGGGCCTTGGTCCAAAGCATTCAGCGATACCCGGCGCGCATGTCCCAAAGTAACAAAGCCGCCGGTCAGGAAACAACCGGGCCGTGGCCTGGTCGGGCCGCATTTGCTTTCCCCGTGGTAATCACGGTAGGTTTGCCGCCGTTCCGGAATTCGTCGGTTCTGCTCACACAATGGCAACAAGAATCATCCGCGCCGGTGTAATCGGGGCCACGGGATACACCGGGGCGGAACTGCTGCGCCTGCTTTCCGGCCATCCGCACGTGAAACTGCACGCGCTCACGTCGCGAACCGACGCCGGCATTCGTGTCGCGGATGTCTTCCCGTGGCTGCGCGGCAGGACCGAACTGCGTTACGTGCCGCCTGACGCGGACCAGATCCGGGAATGTGACGTGGTCTTTTTCTCCACGCCCAACGGCACGGCAATGGAACAGGCGCCGCCCCTGATCCGGGACGGTGTTCGCGTCGTGGATCTGTCCGCGGATTTCCGGCTACGCGACCCGCGGGAGTGGGAACAATGGTATGGAATCGGGCACGCCGCGCCGGAACTGCTGGAAGAAGCGGCCTACGGCCTGCCCGAGATGTTCCGGGACCGGATCCGCGGCGCCCGGTTGGTGGCCAATCCGGGGTGTTATCCGACCGCGATCATCCTCGGGTTCCTGCCGCTGCTGAAGTCCGGACTGGTTCGCCCGACGGGACTCATTGCCGATGCCAAGTCCGGCGTCAGCGGCGCCGGCCGCAAGGCGGAACTGGGCATTCTGTATTCCGAGGTGGGGGAATCATTCAAGGCCTATGGTGTGCCCGGTCATCGCCATCTCCCGGAAATTCGCCAGACACTGGCGACCGTGGCGCCGGACCCCGTGGAGATTACCTTTGTGCCGCACCTCGTCCCCATGGTGCGCGGCATCCACGCGACGCTATATGCGGAGCTCCTTTCCGACGCCGATGTGCAGCAGGCGTTCGAGCGTGCCTATGCGGATGAACCGTTTGTGGACGTGTTGCCCCCCGGTGCACACCCGGAAACCCGCGGTGTGCGCGGCACAAATGTCTGTCGCATCGCGGTGCATCGCCCGTCCGGCACTCGTGTTGTGGTTCTGTCGGTGATCGACAATCTGGTAAAGGGCGCGGCAGGGCAGGCGATTCAGAACATGAATCTGATGTTTGACCTGTCCGAGACGGCCGGCCTGGACGCAATCGCAGTCGCGCCGTAGCGGATGGATCTGGTGCCGTGGTCGCCGTGATGAATCCCCTGGTCGTCCGACCGCACCGGCCGTTTCGTTTCGCTTTCGCGATTATTGCGGTGAGCATGCTTGCCGCGATGACAACCTGGTTTCTGCTTGACGAGGCCCATTGGTCGATTATTCGCGGGAGATTAAGCGCCAGCGCGGAACGCCAGCGCCTCCTCAACGCAAACAGGGAACTGGAGCAAGGCAACGCCTCCCTGCAGGAACGTGTTACCGCGCTGGAACGAACCGCTTCCCTGGACAAGCAGACGGAGACATTTCTCCAGAATGAAATCCGCGGACTTCAGGACGAAACATTCCGGCTGAAGGGAGAACTTGCGTTTTATCAGGGAGTTATGGAAGCGGCCGGGCAGACCAAGGGGCTGGCCGTACAGGACATTTATGTGCGCAGACTCCCGACCGCGCTTACCTACCAGCTGAAGCTGGTGCTGACCAATGTTTCTGACGATGATGCTGAGGCGGCCGGTATCATGGGCATTCTCATAGAAGGACGACAGAACGGGACGGCGCGACTGCTTTCGCTGACTGAAGTTGCCGTGGACGCGGGGCTGGATATGGCCTACAAATTCCGCAACTTCAAACGATTCGCGGCGAATCTGCAGTTACCGGCCGGATTTGCCCCGCAGCGCGTGCTCGTGGAATTGCAGCCAACGGACAAAAAAACGTCTAAGATTAAGAAGGCATTTGACTGGCCTGCCACGGCCAATTAGCCGGCTTTGGAGATCCTCTTCAGAGTGTCCTTAATCAGGAGCCAGAAGCAATGTGGGGAACCGGCAGTAAAGGGAAAAGGAAGCCGATCGATACACTGATTGGCCAGCACTCCGAGGTCCAGGGCGACATCAAGTTCAACGGCGGGATCCATATTGACGGCGCGGTCCGCGGTAACGTGGTTACCGACGACCCCCAGTCGGTACTCCAGGTCAGCGACATGGGGTCAATTCAGGGCGAAGTGCGCGTCCCCTATATCCTGCTGAACGGCGTGGTCATCGGTGACGTACACAGCAGCAGGCACATCGAGCTGTCTTCAAAAGCCCGGGTCACGGGCAACGTCTATTACAACCTCATCGAGATGGCGATCGGTGCTGAGGTCAACGGCAAGCTTGTGCACACACCGGAGCCGGATGGATTTGTCGTCGGCGCGGCCAGCGCGCGCACCGCCGACGCGCTTGAATAATACCCGACCAAAACAGTTGGTTTTTGCCCCGAATTCGGGTAGGATCCCGGCTCGAAGGGCAACATTCTGGAGAATAAACCGATGGCTGACGCAGCCGAAATCATGCCGGATCCGCTGATATTCACTGACGCCGCTGCCGCGAAGGTGCGGGAGCTGGTCGAAGAGGAACGCAACGATGCGCTGATGCTGCGTGTTTTCATCAGCGGTGGCGGCTGCTCCGGGTTTCAGTATGGGTTCACATTCGACGAAAAAATGTCCGACGGTGACACGGTCGTGGAACGCAACGGCGTGCGCCTGCTGATCGATCCGATGAGTGTTCAATATCTGATGGGCGCCGAGATTGACTACACCGAAGGGCTGGAAGGCGCGCAATTCGTCATTCGCAATCCGAATGCGGCGACTACCTGCGGGTGCGGGTCGTCGTTCTCGGTCTGAAAATCAGCTACAAGCGACAAGCCACAAGCCACAAGTTTCCAAAGAGTTGACGAGTCTTACTGGTTTCCTTGTAGCTTGTAGCTTGTAGCTTGTAGCTTTGTTCCTGGTTCATAAACCGCCCCCAGTATCACCGGCCGCTCCGCCCCGGTAACCGACGGCAAATTCGCCGGAACGCCTTCCACCCTGCATTTCGCCAGCCAGGCAATCATCATGGCCTCCGCGGCATCCGGCGGCACGCCGAGTTCCGCGGTGGAGCCGACGCGAACGGGTGCCATCAATTCCGACAGCCGCGCCACCAGTCGGGAGTTGCGCGACCCGCCACCACTAACAAACATTTCCGTGGCTGTTGTGGTGGGAGTGCAGATCGCATCTGCAATCGTACGGGCGGTCAATTCCAGCAGTGTTGCCTGCACATCGGCTGCGGCAATTTCCGCGGTCAGATTGGCAGCCCTGGCTTCCAGCCAGTGCAGGTTGAAAAAATCGCGGCCGGTGCTTTTGGGCGGCGGCCGGGAAAAGTAGGGTTCCGCCATCAGCGCTGCGAGCAACATCGCGTCCGGAGCGCCGGAAGCGGCCCATTCGCCGCCGTCGTCCCACGCTCTGCCCCGATGGCGCCGTACCCACTGATCGAGAAGGATATTGCCAGGGCCGGTGTCAAATCCGGATACTGCGCCAGCGGCGCGTGGCGGCAATACCGACACGTTTGCGATGCCGCCGATATTCACGATGATGCGGGTAGCATTCTCAGCCTGGAACCGCCACGCGTGAAAGGCCGGCGCCAGCGGCGCACCTTGGCCGCCCGCCGCCATGTCCATGCGCCGAAAATCCGCCACGGTACGGATCCCGGTGAGATAGGCGATTCTGTTTGGATCGCCAACCTGCAATGTATTGCGAATTGACGGATCGGGATGGTGGAGCAGAGTCTGACCGTGACTTCCGATCACGGCGATTTCCGATGGTTCCAGATCGCTGCGTCGGATCGACTCCAATGCGCAGTCGGCGAACAACGCCCCAACGCGCGCGTCGAGCTCGACGATCCCTCCGACAGGTGAATTCGGCCCCGCTTCCCTGAGTGCGCTCTGCAACGGCTGGGGAATGGGGTATTGATGATAGTGAAGCAGTTCACAGCCGCCACCGGCAAATCGGACTAATGCGACGTCCACAGCATCCATGCTGGTGCCCGACATCAGGCCGATGGCGATCACGCCTGGTGCGGCTCAGTGTACGGCTGGCTCGTCCGGCGGGGTCTCGCCCAGGGCGACTATGGTTTCAGGTGCCGGTGTGGAGACGCCCAACTCGGCCAGAAGCGGGGCCGTCTGCTGTTCAAATCTCAGCCGTTGGTCCGCATGAATGGATTCCGCTTTCGGCAGATTGACCGTCAGCGGGTTGCGATGTGTGCCTGCAATCTGAAATTCATAATGCAGATGGGGGCCGGTCGCCAGGCCCGTCATGCCGACATAGCCGATAATCTTCCCCTGCGACACACGGTTGCCCGGCCTCAGCCCGCCGGCGTAACGCGACAGATGCGCATACAATGTGCTGTAGTCGCCGCCGTGGCGCAGTATTACCGTGCGGCCATAACCACCTTTGCCGCCAACGTACACGACCGTGCCGTCCCCGGCTGCCTTGACGGGCGTATTCAGGGGGGCTGCGTAGTCCACGCCGCGGTGCGCACGGATCGTATTAAGGATCGGGTGTCGCCTGGCGGAATTGAAGGTCGAAGTTATTCTGGTGAATTCCAGCGGAGTCCGGATAAAGGCCTTCCGCATCGCAAGGCCTTCGTCGGAGTAGTAGTCGCTGCGCCCATCATTCGACGTATACCGGACGGATCGGTAGATTTTTCCCTGGTTGACAAACTCGGCAGCGAGAATCGGGCCGGTGCCAACGATTTTCCCCTCACGGACAAATTGCTGATAAAGCACCCGAAAGGAGTCGCCTTCACGGACCTCCAGCGCGAAATCCACGTCCCATGCATAAATGGAGATCAGGTCCATGATCAATGCATCGTCAAGGCCGGCCCGTTGTCCGGACAGGAACAGTGAATCCGTTATGATTCCCGCGGCTTTCCGGGGGCGGGTTTCAACTTCATGTTGAACGAGGGTGGTACGAAAAGCGCCTTCCACGCGACGTGCCTCCAGCGTCTGCCAGGGGCTTGGCGCATATCGCAGGGTGGCAAGGCTGCCGTCCACAATCTGGTATTCAATTGTCTGGCCGGGATGGATTTTTTCCAATAACCCCGCCTCCTGGCCGGAGCGCATTATCTGATCCAGGGACTGGGCGCTCAGTTTCTCACGCGCGAATATGACGGAGAGACTGTCGCCGGCCAGCACGGTCGCGCGCTCCCAAGCCTCCCGCGGCTCGAATTGCGCGAAATTCCCAGGCTGGGGTGCAGGCGGAGTCGGTCCGACCTGCGCGGCAGCGGCAGAGAGGTTGGCGGGGTTGGTGTCAGAGAAATCGAAAATTGGCAGGGTCTGGTAAAGCAAAAGAAGAAGGACGACCCAAAGTGCGCAAAGCAGCCTGGCACGGGCGGATGATCCCACAACGGCCCGGATCCCGTGCCGATGATCCCCATCCCCCCCTGTCAGCCGTTTCCAGTCTTTTCTGATGTAGACTTGGTAACCCACGGGCTCTTCTGGATAAATTTGAATCAACCTTAGCCTCTTGTTGTATTTTCGTCAATTCCTTGCCTGTAACCCGCCAAATGAAAACGACCCCAAGACACCTGACTGCTGCCGAAAAGGAAGCATTGGCGGAGATCCAGCGCGGGGCCGATGAAATCATTCAGGAGACAGAACTGACTCAGCGACTGCAGCGCGGCAAGCCGCTTCGCGTCAAGGCGGGTTTCGACCCCACGGCACCGGATTTGCACCTCGGGCATACGGTGCTGCTGAACAAAATGCGCCAGTTTCAGGAGCTTGGCCACCACGTGATGTTCCTCATTGGCGATTTCACCGGACTGATTGGGGACCCTTCGGGCCGGAACGTGACTCGAAAACCGATGAGCACGGAGCAGATTCGCGCCAACGCGGAAACCTACAAGCAGCAGGTTTTCAAGGTGCTGGATCGGGAGCGAACGGAGATCTGTTTCAATTCCCAGTGGTGCACGAACCTGGGTGCCGAAGGCGTCATTCAGCTGGCGGGAAAATACACGCTGGCACGCATGCTGGAGCGCGAGGACTTCAAGAGCCGGTTTCACAATAACCAGGCGATCTCGGTACATGAATTGCTGTATCCACTCGTGCAGGGGTATGACTCGATCGCCATGCGTGCCGATGTGGAGCTGGGCGGCACCGACCAGAAATTCAATCTGCTCGTCGGGCGCGAACTGCAAAAGGAATCCGGCCAGGAACCCCAGATCGTGCTGACCATGCCCATCCTTGAAGGACTGGATGGCATACAGAAAATGTCGAAATCCCTCGGCAACTATATCGGCGTCAATGAGCCTCCGAATGAGATGTTCGGCAAGCTGATGTCGATCTCGGACTCACTGATGTGGCGTTATTTTGAGTTGCTCAGTTTTCGCCCGCATGCGCAGATTCAGCGATTCCGTCGCGATGCCGAACAGGGAGTGAACCCCAGGGATATCAAGTTTCATCTCGCGGAAGAAATTACCGCCAGGTTCCACGACGAGCAGGCGGCGGTCCGGGCACGGAACGAATTCATTGAGCGGTTCCAGAAAGGCGCGTTACCGGAAAACATGGAGGAAAAAACCGTTGCCGCAGCCGGCGGCGCGATACCGATCGCCAATGTGTTGCGTGAGTCCGGGCTGGTCGCAACTACCTCTGACGGTGTGCGATTGATAAAACAGGGCGCGGTTCGCGTCGACGGTGAACGAATAAGCGACACGAAGATGCGCATCCCCGCGGGGACCCACCATGTCTACCAGGTTGGCAAGCGGCGGGTGGCCCGTGTAAAGGTCGTGTAAGACCGGCAACGCGATGATTTTCTGTCAGTTTTCCCGGCATCTCGATCACTAGTTTCCGTCTTCGCAAAGTCGTTGACCAACCCCCGGTTACCTGTATAATTCCGCGTCCTCCTCGGGCCCTTCAGGCCCGGCTCATTAAAAATTCCTGATCAAGAAATCTGTGTGGGCGCTTAACGTCAGGCGCTTGCGCCACCGGTAGAAAAATATCGGTGGTCAAGCCATGACGAGTAGTAAAGTCAGACGAGACCGTCGAGCCAAGTTAACGATCCGGGTAACCGGATCGTGCAGTGATTAAACTGAAGAGTTTGATCCTGGCTCAGATTGAACGCTGGCGGCATGCTTAACACATGCAAGTCGAACGGCAGCACAGTGCGTAGCAATACGCATGGGTGGCGAGTGGCGGACGGGTGAGTAATACGTGGGAACCTGCCTAAAAGTGGGGGATAGCCCGGGGAAACCCGGATTAATACCGCATACGCCCTTCGGGGGAAAGCGGGGGATCGCAAGACCTCGCGCTTCTGGATGGGCCCACGTCCGATTAGCTAGTTGGTAGGGTAACGGCCTACCAAGGCGACGATCGGTAGCTGGTCTGAGAGGACGA
>JACORW010000097.1 GCA_016179185.1 Gammaproteobacteria bacterium
CGAGACCCGCGTGAATAGCAGCTTCCGACACCGGGCACTCGGCGGCGATGGCGTCCAGCATCATCAGTACGCCCGCGGCATTCTGGATCTGGTACCGGTGTCGCCCTGCCGGACGCGGAAGATTGCGCCAGGTGCGCTCCCGGCCCCGCCAGTCCCACTTCTCACCCCGGACGGTGAATCGGAAATCCCGTCCTGACTGGTACAGGAACGCGCCATTCGCGCCAGCGTGCGCGGCGATGCTTGCGGGAGGTTCCGGATCCGCGCACACCGCGGGGCGGCCCGGACGGCATATCCCCGCCTTTTCCAAGCCGATGCTTTCCCGGTCCCCGCCCAACCACAGTTCATGATCGAGGTCCACCGTGGTTATCAACGCGGCGTCCGCATCGAGAACATTGACTGCGTCAAGCCTGCCGCCCAGTCCCACTTCCATCACCGCCATGTCAATTGCCGCTTCGCGAAACAGGAGCAGGGCCGCCAGCGTACCGAACTCGAAAAACGTCAGCGTGATTTCTCCGCGCGCACGATCTACCTCGTCAAAGACACGGCAGATCTGGTCATCGGTTGCCTCTATGCCCTCCACGCAGATGCGTTCGTTGTATCGGAGCAGATGCGGTGATGTGTACCTGCCAACGCGGTATCCGGCCTTGCGCAGGATCAGATCAAGCAAGGTAGCGCTGGATCCCTTGCCGTTCGTGCCGCCGACTGTCAGCACCCTGAACGGCGCCGGCAGCAACCCGAGGCGCTGCGCCACGGCGCGACAGCGGTCGAGACCCAGGGCAACAGCCGGATAATGCAGATTTTCCTGCCATTTCAACCATGCCGCAAGGTTCCGGAATCGCGGCTGGGGCAGATCGATCAGTTTGCGGGGGCAGGGTTTGCTCATGGAGTCCCGGGAAATCGGCGGATGGCTGTTTGATCCGGCGCGCGACTCAAGCCGTCCGCGAGCGCCCTTCGAGCGTCGCAATCAGCCCGGATATCCGGTCGCGCATGTGACGGCGATCCATGATCATGTCGATGTTTCCGTGTTTCAGCAGAAACTCGCTGCGCTGGAATCCTTCCGGCAGCGTCTGGCGCACAGTCTGTTCTATGACCCGGGGCCCGGCAAAACCAATCAGCGCCCCCGGTTCCGCGATAATGATGTCGCCAAGCATTGCCAGGCTGGCGGAAACGCCGCCGGTTGTGGGATCGGTCAACACGGATATGTAAGGCAGGCGCTCGCTGCGCATGCGACCGAGCGCGGCGCTGGTTTTGGCCATCTGCATCAGCGAGATTATTCCCTCCTGCATCCGTGCTCCCCCGCTGGCGGCAAAACTGACCAGTCCGCAGCGCGCCCCAATCGCGTGATCCACACCCATTACAAACCGTTCCCCGACAACGGAACCCATGGAACCGCCCATGAACTCGAATTCGAAGGCGCAGGCAACCACCGGCAATCCCCTGACCGCGCCTGCGATCACCACCAGTGCGTCGTCCTCGCCGGTCTTTTTCTGGGTTTGGACCAGCCGGTCCTTGTAACGCTTGCTGTCCTTGAAACGCAGATGATCGACAGGCTGTGTCCCCATACCCAGCTCATTGCGCGGTACTTCGTCAAGAAACCGGGCTAATCGCGCACGCGCCCCCAAACGCATGTGATGAGAACACTTGGGGCAGACCTCGAGATTCTCCGCCAGTTCCGCGCGATACAGTACCGCGCGACAACCGGGACATTTTGACCATACGCCTTCCGGCACCGAACGCCGGGTCGTTCTGTCGGTCTTAATCCGGGACGGCAGCAGCTTGCGCAGCCAGCTCACGTTAACGGCCTCCGGTATCCGAGATCGCTGCTGCCGGGTGCAGGGTCAGGAACTCGCCCCCGATTCCGAGCGCTTTCTCAATCCAAGTTTGAGCTTCAGTTCCAGCAACTCAATGGCCATCTCGGGAACCTCTTCATGTGCGCGGGACTCGTTGGACAGCAGCCAGCGATCCACGATGTCGCGCCTCACCTTGACGAGGTCCGCGATCTCGTGGCGATCCAGTCCATGTTCGGTTATCAAATCCATAAGCCGCTCGCGATTGTTCATGGGAAAACGCCCTGGGTGGGTCTCGGGGCGGAAATTCTATCAGGTTGATGCAGAACTGAGTTCCGCATCATTCCGCAATCCCGTTCGACAAGTTGGCCCGGGCCGGCGAAGCGCCTGCAGCGTCAGCCGCAGGCCGCGTGAACCGCGGCCACAAACCGCTGCATTTTGGCCGGATCCTTGATTCCCGGCCGTGCCTCGATACCGCCGCTGACATCAACGGCGTACGGCCTCACCGCGGCAATGGCCGCCTGCACATTTTCCGGACCGAGACCTCCGGCAAGAATGATCGGATGCTCGCGCTGCGCCGGAATCATCGCCCACGAAAACACGACCCCGGTGCCACCCGGCCTGCCGGGGACGCACGAATCGAGCAACAGCGCCGCGGCCGCCGGATGGGCACGCCCGGCCTGCACGATGTCGCCGGGATCGCGTACCCGGACGGCCTTCAAATAGGGAACGCCGAATGCCGTGCAAAACGCGGCCGGTTCGGCGCCATGGAACTGCAACATGTCCAGCGGCACCGATTTCAGCACCTGTCGCACGGATTCGGCATCCGGATCAACAAACAGACCGACGCGGGTGACGAACGGCGGCAGTGCCGCGCACACGGCATGCGCCTGGTCCGGCGTGACATGGCGCGGGCTGTCCCGGAAAAACACGACGCCGATGGCATCGGCGCCGGCCGCCGCCGCCGCCGCCGCGTCCTCAGCCCGCGTAATGCCGCAGAATTTGATCCGCACGCGCACGTGGGCAATCACTCCGCCGCAATCAAGGCATCCGGCCAGAGGCCGGGTTCCGCATCGGGGATCCCGAATTCGGCCGGGTATTTTACGCCGGTCAGGTACAGCCCGTCGGCGGGCGCCGTCACGCCGCCCAGCGTGCGGTCCCGGGAGTCCAGTACTGTCTGCGCCCAGGACACCGCTTGCCGGCCCATTCCAATCGTCATCAGGACACCGGCAATATTGCGCACCATGTGATGCAGAAAAGCATTGGCGCGGATGTCGATCATCAGCCAGGTTCCGTTCCGCACGATCTCCAGGCGGGTCACTGTGCGGATCGGGCTGCGGGCCTGGCAGTTGACGGCGCGAAATGCCGAGAAATCGTGTTCCCCTTCAAGAGCCTGCGCTGCCGCCTGCATGCGCAGCTCGTCGAGCGGCCGGCATTCCCATGTGACGCGGCCCGTCAACAGGCCGGGACGCGCGTCCCGATTGAGGATGATGTACCGGTACGAGCGCTCGAGCGCCGAGTAGCGGGCGTGAAACCCGACATCCACTGTACGTGCCCAGGTGACACTCACCTGCTCAGGCAGGTGAACATTGGCGCCAAGCACCCAGGCCCGCTCCGGGCGCGGGACCGGAGGATCGAAATGGATCACCTGCTGCCTGGCGTGAACACCGGTATCCGTTCTGCCGGCACAGATGACGGTCACGGGGGCATCGGCAACACGCGACAGGGCAAGTTCCACCGCCCGTTGAATCGTTGCGCCGGCGGCCTGCCGCTGCCAACCCTGGAAGTCGCGCCCGCAGTATTCGATTCCGGCGGCGATTCGAGAATTGGACATGCGACGGATGCCTGCCCTCACCCATCGGGCGGGCGGCGTGGATTAGCCGGAAAGTCTCGGATGCACGGGTGACCCATGCGCCGCGAAGATGCGGTGATCCCGGATTAGCTGACCTGCTGCAGAAGTTCCTGGGCCTGGCGGCGTTGCTGTTCATTACCCGCGGCCGCAATCTCGTCGAGGATACCGCGCGCGCTGTCCTTGTCACCCAGCTCCACGAAAGCCTTGGCCAGATCGAGCTTTGTGGCAATCTCATCTTCCGCTGACTGATCCTGGACATCGTCGCTTCGGGGCACAATCACCGTGCGATCCCCGCCCTGTTCCGCTTCCATCTCCAGAGACAGGTCCAATTCTCCGGGTGCATCGCCCGCGCCGGGAGCCTCACCTGTATCCAGACTGAGTTCCAGACCGCCGTCGTCAGCGACCGGCGCCTCAAGACTGAGTTCTCCCGCCGGAGATTCCGATTCAGGCGCCTCGAGCGACAATCCCAAATCATCTTCCTTGCCCATATCCAGGCTCAGATCGAGATCCATCGCGCTGCTTTCCGGTTCCGATTCAGGCTCCGCGGCGCCGAGACCGGGTTCGAACTCCAGCATATTGTCGTCCGCGGCGGGCGTGGCGGAAGCCTCCAGACTCAAATCAAGGTCCATCGCACCCGGGGATTCAGGGGCAGGCTCGGCAATCGCTTCCTCTCCCGTCCCGCTGGGTGCCGTCACCGTCACATCGAGCGGATCCGCATCCAGGCCGGCCCCCTCCAGATCCGCGTGCGCCGTGACATCGAGCAGATCGTCAGCGGCGATTGCCGCGCCCGGATCCGGTATGACCTCTTCCCCGCCCTGCCCGCCGGTCAGATCCAGTACATCCTCGCTTTCGCCGGCGCCCTTTGACACGGACAGCAGTTCCTCGTCCGTGTCCAGCCCGACTGCGGCGGTGACATCGAGGACGTCCTCGGCGCCGGAATCGCCCGCCGCTCCTGCTGCCGGCGCCGATGTCATTTCGCCCAGGTCGAAGTCCAGACCGGCATCCTCGGCCTTCGCCGCCTTTTCCTTTGTGGTGAGATCCAGAACACCGCCTCCGGCCGCCACCTCGGCGGGCGCCTGTTCCTCGTCCGCCGAGGGCGCGGAAAACAGTGCGCGGTTGGGTGACATCTCCTGCCACATGACGAGCGCCATGTCCCAGTTGGGCCCGGCGCCCCCCACCTTGTCATGCAGCACCTGCGCCGCCTCTTCATATTTGCGCCGATTTCCCGCGGCATAAAACACTTCGAGTAACTTGCTGTGAAACTCCAGATTGTCCGGTTCGCGCTTGATGGCGTCGCGGACAAAATCCTCCGCCTGATCGAAATGCTCATAGGCCAGGAACACATTCACTTCCGCCAGCGGGTCTTCCTGGGGCGCCGCCGGCGCCGCGGCCGCTACAGCGCGGGCTGGTGCCACAAATTGCGTCCTGTCCCCGGCCACTGCTGCGGCCGGGGTTTCCGCCTTCCGGGACGCACCCCGTTCTTCGATCTCCGGAGCGGCTTCCTCGGCGGCGCCGCCGGGGAGAATGGTCTCCTCCTCCGAGCCGGCGAAATCCGGGAACTGCACGGCGGCCGCTTCGTCCTCCGCGGCGACCGATTGGGCCTGCTTTCGGCGCGACAGAAACACCAGAACCACTATGACCACAACGATGGCGCCCGCGCCGACACCGATGACCATCAGATTACCCATCAACAAGGCCAGCGCCTGGTCGACAATCCCTTCCGCAGGCACGGCTTTCTCCCCTTCACCGGCGGCCGGCTTCATTTTCGCGGGCGCCTCGGGAGCAGGAGTGGGCGCCGTTTTCGCCGATTCCGCCGGCGCGGGAGGAGGCGCTTCGGAGACCGGCGGCGCCGCGGTTTCCGGTGCCGGCCTGGACACGGGCTCCGGCGGCTTTGTCGCTGCGGGAGCCGCTGCAGGCGCCGCCGCAGGAGCTGGAGCGGGTTCTGCGGCCGGCTTCTTCTCGCCCGCGCCCTCCATCTGACGCTGAAGCGCAGCCAGCTCGTCATCCTTGAGCGCAATCAGGCGCTTCAGATCGGCAATGATAGTCTCGGCTTCGGAAAGCCGGTCCTTCAGGTCAATGTTCTCCTGCGTCAATGCCGCCAGCTGCTCATTTGCAAGTTCGACACTCTGGCCGGGCTTCGCGGATTCGGCGCCGCCTGCGACGGACTGGCCCGACCCTGCCTTGTCCGGGGCAACCAGGCGCAACTCGGGTTTCGTCCCCTTGGAGGAGTCCGGTGCGACTGGAGCCGCTGTCACTGCCGGCGCGGGCTCAGCCGCGGCAGCTGCCGGAGCGACCTGCGGTGCCGGGACCACCGCCGGCGCGGCACCGCCGGCCTCCGCCCACGAGGCGTGGTGGGACTGAGCCTCGGCCAGGGCCTGCTCCCTGGACAAACTTGAAAGTTCCGACTCCGGTGGCATGCGCAGAACATGCCCGCGGCGCAGGCCATTGATGTTGTTATTGATGAATGCCTCGGGATTGGTCCGGTACAGCGCCAGCATCATCTGCTGAATGCTGATGGACTCGTTCGGACGCATGCGACCGGCGATTGACCACAACGTCTCTTTGGCCTGCGTCGGACCGTAGTCACCCCCCGCATAGGGAGCGGCACTGGCTGTGGGTTCGGCTGCGGGAACCGGACCTGTTTCAACGGCCGGAATGCTTTCGACCGGGACGGGGGAGGGTTCCGGTGTCGCCGCGCCGACCCTCGGTGCACGCACGCCCGGATCGTACAACGGCGGATCCAGCAACACCGTGTACTCACGCAACACGTGGCCCTTTGACCAACTGATCTCAACCAGGAAATTCAGAAACGGCTCGCGGATCGCGTCGCGGCTGTAGACGCGTATATAGTCCGGGCCGACCTCGCTCTCCTGCAACTCAAACTTGATGCCGCTGAGGACAAACTGCCGCTCCACGCCGGCGCGTTCGAAGGCCTCGCTGTCGGCCAACCCGACGTTCAGGCTGTCCAGCTCGTCCCGTTTGGGTGACAGCAGCTCGATGCGTGCCTCAAGAGGTTCATTCAGCGCCGAATCCAGGACCAGTTTGCCCAGACCCAGAGCGAATCCCTGCCCGGGGATCAGACACGCCGCAAGAAACCATCCGATTTTCCTGTTCATGAATTGCTTCAATCCCATGGGCCGGGCGCCACGGTCTCAGGCACGGTCTATGATGAGGTGATATTCCCGGTTAAGGCGACCTGTCGACCAACTGAGATCCAGCACCAGGGTCAGAACCGGCTCGCGAATCGGCTCGCGGCTGCGCACCACAAGAAAATGGCCGGTTTCGTCCTGCTGTACCTCCTGTTGCAGGCCCGCCAGCGGCTGCGAGACCTCGTAAATACCTTCGATCCTTACGCTCAAGCTGTCCAGCTCCGCCTGGGAAATGGAAACCAGCCGGACGCGCGCATGCAGCGGCTGGTTGAGCTTCGACAACACTTCCAGGTTCGACAGGGCCAGCGCGGAGGCGGCGGACGGGGCAAGCATGCCCAGAGCGGCCAGTACCGCCGTCAGATTCCTGAAATTCATGACGTCGCCTCCTTAACCCCTGGTACTAATTGCATTATTTTCAATAAGTTATTGGCTCTCGCACCCGCTGAAAAAGCGGGGGCCGGTTTCAATTCAGTCATCGCAGAGCAGGGTACAGCAAAGGCTTCAATCAGGTTTTTCGCCTTCAGGCTACTCCGGAACCTGCGAAGAAGCTTTATGAATAGCCCTTAACTATAGTTTACAAATAGTCTTTTACCAAAATTTCGGCTATTTGAACACTGTTTAGTGCGGCGCCCTTGCGGATGTTATCGGACACAATCCAGAGGTCCATTCCCCTGGGATGGGAGATATCCTCCCGCAACCTTCCGACGAAAACCGGGTCATTTCCAGCGGCCTGGGTCACGGCCGTGGGGTAGCCGCCATCCCGGCGCTCATCCAGCAGCACCACGCCCGGCGCGCGTTTCAGCAGGGCCCGCGCATCGGCGACGTGAATCTTCTGCCGGGTTTCGATGTGCACCGCTTCGGAATGGCCGTAAAAAACCGGCACCCGCACCGTGGTTGCGTTTACCAGGATACGGTCGTCTCCCAGAATCTTCCGAGTCTCCCATACCAACTTCATTTCTTCCTTTGTATAGCCGTTGTCCATGAACACGTCTATGTGCGGCAACACATTGAATGCAATCTGGGCGGGATAGACGCTTGGAGCGATTGGTTTGCCGTTCAAGAGCGCGACAGTCTGCTGTTCCAGTTCGGCAATTGCCTCCTTGCCGGTGCCCGATACGGACTGGTAGGTGCATACGTTGATGCGTTCGATTCCCACCGCATCGTGAATCGGCTTCAAAGCGACCACCAACTGAACGGTCGAGCAGTTTGGATTGGCGACGATGCCGCGACCGCGGAATCCGGCGATGTCCCCTGGATTCACCTCCGGGACGACCAATGGTACGTCGGCGTCGTAGCGGAAGCAGGACGTGTTGTCGATGACGACGCAACCGGCCGCCACGGCACGCGGCGCGTGAATCTTCGATACGGACGCGCCCGGCGAAAACAGTCCAATCCGGATGCCGGAAAAATCGAACTTTTCCAGGTCCTCCACGACCAGTTCCCGCCCGTTGAATGCCACCGTCTGCCCGGCGGAACGGCTGCTGGCCACCGCGCGCACGTCGCCAAAGGGAAAATCACGCTCGGCCAGGATCGAAAGCATGGCCTCGCCCACGGCCCCGGTTGCACCCACGACTGCCACATTGAATTTCCTGCCCATCTACGCCCGCCCTGTTGCTCCATCCCCCGCCGACACCGCAGCCTGTCGTAACGCTGCGGCGACCGCATCCCCCATCTCCCGCGTCCCGACCGATGTCGTTCCCGCGCTGCTGATGTCCGCAGTCCTCAGGCCAAGTTGCAGCGCCGTGCGCACGGCCTGTTCAACGCGCACCGCACACCGCTCTTCATTCAGCGAGTGGCGCAACAGCATCGCCAGGGCAAGTATCGCGGCCAGCGGATTGGCCACATTGCGCCCGGCGATATCCGGCGCCGAACCGTGGATCGGTTCATACAGCCCCCGGCGCTTGTCGTCCAGCGAAGCCGACGGCAACATACCGATGGAACCGCTCAGCATCGAGGCCAGGTCGGACAGGATGTCTCCAAACATATTATCGGTCACGATCACGTCGAATTGCTTCGGCTTGCGCACCAATTGCATGGCCGCATTGTCCACGTACATGTGTTCCAGCCGCACATCGGGAAATTCTCCGGCGGTTTCCGTCACCACCTGACGCCAGAGTTCCGAGGTCTCCAGCACATTGGCCTTGTCCACGGAACACAGGCGTCGATCGCGCGCGCGCGCCGTGGCGAATGCCACGCGCGCGATGCGCCGCACCTCATCTTCGGCGTAGCGCAGCGTATTCATGCCAAAACGCCGGCCGTCCCGGCCGCGCTCCAGGGCGCGGGGCTGTCCGAAATATATGCCGCCGATGAGTTCACGCACTATCAGTATGTCCAGGCCCGAAACGACCTCGGATTTGAGCGTGGAGGCGGACACAAGTTCCGGGAAAACCTGAACCGGGCGCAGATTGGCAAATACCCCCATGCCCGCCCGCAGTGCGAGCAATCCGCGTTCGGGCCGCAATTCCCGGGGCATTGCGTCCCATTTCGGGCCGCCTATGGCGCCGAACAATACTGCGTCCGCAGCCATCGCCAGCGCCAGGGTCGCCTCCGGCAACGGTTGACCGGCGGCGTCCAGCGCGGCGCCGCCGATGGGTGCATGTTCGATCTCCGCCGCCAGCCCGAATTCGGAAGCCAGTACTGCCAGCGTCGTTTCGGCCTCCGCGATGATTTCCGGGCCGATGCCGTCACCGTCCAGAATGAGAATCTTGTGGCTCATGGACCAGATACCGCCGACTTGAGGGGCAGGCACGCTAAAAAAGGGCGCAGATGATAGCACAGGGCTGCGCAGTCCCTGGCGCGAGTCCCTATACTACGCGCCCCCGTATATCCGTTGGCAATCCGCTGCTGTGAACCCGGACCTGGATACGCTGCACACCTACCCGTTCGAACGGCTCGCCCGCCTGCTGGCGGATACCTCGCCGGTTAACGATGAGGAGTTCGCCAGGAGACTGTTCGCCCGGTTTCATGTCCGGGTCCTTCCCGGCAGCTATCTGGGCCGGGGCAAAGGCGGCGACAATCCGGGCGCCGGGCACGTCCGTGTTGCACTGGTAGCGCCCCTGGAAGAGTGCATGCGCGCCGCGCACTGCATTCGCGAAATGATAGAGTCCAATGACGGGAGCAACGCGAAATGAACCTTGAAGACGTCATCAACGCGGGATTTGACCGCTTTCAGCAGGACAAATCGGCCAGGACGGATCGTGTGCTGAAGGATGCGGTACGCGATGCCGTCGCCGCGCTGGATGCCGGAAAATTGCGCGTCGCCGAGAAAAGCGGCGACCGGTGGATCGTGCACCAGTGGCTCAAGAAGGCAGTCCTGCTGCACCTGACCCTCAATTCGAACCGGGTCATACAGGGCGGTTTTACCAATTACTACGACAAGGTCACCGCCAAATTCGCCGGCTTCGACAAGAGCGGGTTCGTCGATCATGGCGTGCGCGTCGTCCCGCCGGCCGTGGCGCGCCACGGCAGTTTCATTGCGCCCGGTGTCGTGCTGATGCCGTGCTACATCAATATCGGCGCATACATCGATCGCGGCACCATGGTGGACACCTGGGCCACGGTCGGGTCGTGCGCGCAGATCGGGAAGAACGTGCACCTGTCAGGCGGCGTCGGCATCGGCGGCGTGCTGGAGCCGCTGCAGGCCAATCCCACCATCATCGAGGACCACTGCTTCATCGGCGCCCGGTCCGAAATCGTGGAGGGCGTCATCGTCGGCGAGGGTTCAGTCATTTCCATGGGCGTCTACATCGGGCAAAGCACGAAGATTTACGATCGGCGCACCGGCAAGGTGCAGTTCGGACACATTCCGCCCGGCTCGGTGGTTGTGTCCGGCACTTTGCCCGCCGCCGACGCCAGCCACGGCCTGTATTGCGCCGTCATCGTCAAACAGGTGGACGAGAAGACCCGGTCCAGGGTCAGTATCAACGAACTGCTGCGTGATAATTGAAGGGCAGTTGGGGGATCACTCAGCCATTGACGATTGACCTTCCGGGCGGGCAATCAAATCCGGTACCGATTTGAGGCTGGTGGACATCGGCTTTGAACGAACGAGGCGAAAGCCTTGTTCGGAGATACGGTCGCGGTCCCGCGGAGAATCCAGCAGATTCAGGCAGCTGGAAACCAGGCCGTCGTACGGCGCAAATGCGACGCCCGCGGAGAACTCCGCTTCGTCCGGGTCGCTGCCCGACTCGGAAACTACGCAGGCCCCGTTGGCCAGAAGGTAAAGCACGCGGGGGTACTCGAATATCCTGGCCTGGTAATGATGCACATTCAGCACAATTCGCGAACGGGCGATGTAGGAATCGCGCTCGGCACCGAACACGCCAACCAACGCCGCGACTTTCACTCCACGCCGATGCAGTTTGTCCAATATCAGTCTGCGACGCTCGGTAAGCCGGCCGTAGAAAAGCACATCAATATCCTTCTTTGATCCCGGGATCCGCGTCCACTGCGGCACATATCCCAGTGCGACGTGCGTTATTCGATCCATCCCCAGGAGATCGAACCATTGCATGTTGTAACGGCTGTAGTCCCACGCTGCAAACGTCATGAACCACGGAAACACCGAGCTCGTCAGAAAATGCGCCGGGCCTTCCACCTGTTCGAGTTGATACAGGATGGTGTCTCCCCGCTGCAAGGGCAGCGCAGCGGCACATCCGAGTTCTTGAGCGTTGGGCAGGGCTCCCGTCCCAAGCAGTATGCGGCGGCGCCCGGTGGCCTCCAGGCTGGTCGTAATCCTTGCATCCATCCCCAGATCGCGCAGGCCGTAACAGACGGCCTCCGCGACCTCCATCAGGATCCCCTTCATCGGGAGCTTTGGAGGGTCAAATATCGTTACCTCGAAGGCCTCCGGAATACCGCGCATGTTCGCCCGGCATTTCAGCGTTTTCATGTGGCGACGTCGTGCCTGCGCCACGAGATCGCGAAACATCGCGCCCGCCGCCTCGCGTTCTCCGCCGGCCAACAGTTCACTTGCCTCGCGCAGCCTCCGTTCGTGCATCCTTCGCCGCCTCTTGCTACTGCATGAGCATTGGGAGGATGTCCCGCAAGTTCGCCATCCTCAAATAATATCGTCCGCACCATGCCAAATGACTGCTTGCATGAGCGGATATCAGCGACACTGGCCCCGTGAATCTCCGATTTTTCAGCGCTTTGCGCCGGGATAACAGCCTGCGGCGCGGGCGCGCTGCCTGACCAGCGCCAACACCATGTCCAGCGTCGGCGTTGGGATCTCGACCAGCAGTCCCATTTCCTGAACGGCGGTCACGAGTGCGTCGATCTCCATGGGACGGCCGAGCTCCAGATCCTGCAACATCGAGGTTTTGTGACCACCGACGGCCGCGGCGCCGTCAATACGCCGGTCCACATCAATGGGAAACCGGACGCCCAGTCTTTCGGCCACTGCCTGCGCTTCCAGCATCATGGTGCGCGCCACGGGGCGCGTGTCCGGATCCGTGGCGATGATATCCAGCGTCGCGCCGGTCAGCGCGCTGATGGGATTGAACGAGAGATTGCCCCACAGCTTGATCCAGATGTCGTCGCGGATCCGGCTGCGGATCGGCGCCTTGAAACCGGCATCCATCAGCGCCTGCGCGAACGACGCGATCCGTTCGGTTTTATCGCCCGAAGGCTCACCGAGCGCGAAGCGGTCGCCCTCCCTGTGTTCAATGACCCCGGGCGCGACGATCTCGGCGGCGGGATAAACCACGCAGCCGATAACGCGCTCCGGGCCGATCCCGCGCCACTGCACGTCGTCCGGATCGACGCAGGCGATGCGCCGGTCACGCCACGGCCCGTCCAGCCTATAGAAATACCACCAGGGGACGCCGTTGACCGCCATGACAACGGCGGTGCCGGGTCCCAGCAGCGGCTGCATGGCCTCCACAATGCCCGGCACCGAGTGGGCCTTCAGCGTCACCATGACATAGTCCTGGACACCGAGTTCGGCCGCCGAGTCCGTGCAGCGCGGGCGGCAACGCATCTCTCCTGCGGCGCTGCGCACCACCAGGCCGTGCTCACGCATGGCGGCGAGATGCGGTCCGCGCGCCATCAGGCTCACCTCGTGTCCGGTGCGCGCCAGTCCGGCACCGAGCAGCCCGCCGATTGCGCCCGCGCCGTAGATGCAGATCTTCAATGGAGCCCCAGCTTCCGTGCCAAGCCGATGCGCTGCAGCTTTCCGGTCGCGCCCTTGGGGATCTCCTCGAGAAACAGGATGCGCCGCGGCACCTTGAAGTCCGCCAGCCTGCGCCGGACGAAATCCCGCAACGCGCCTTCATCGAGGGCCTCGCCTTCGCGCAGCACGACGGCAGCCGCCACATCCTCGCCCAACTGGTCATGGGGTACGGCGAAGGTGACGCACTGCTGAACCGCCGGATGATCCAGCAGGGCCTCGTCAACTTCCCGGGGCGAGATCTTCTCGCCGCCGCGATTGATGATCTCCTTGAGCCGCCCGGTGATCGTCAGGTAGCCGTCCTCGTCCATGACACCCTGATCGCCGGTGCGGAACCAGCCGTCGCGGTAGCCCTCGGCGTTCGCCGCCGGGTTGTTCTCGTAACCGGCAGTGACATTTGCGCCGCGGATCATGACCTCGCCGGGCTCGCCAGCGCCCAGTAAGGTCCCGGCCGCATCCATGATGCGGATCTCGGAACCCGCAGGCAGACCCACCGTTCCAGGCTTGCGCCTTCCCGGCGGCAGTGGATTGGAAGACATCTGGTGGGCCGCCTCGGTCATGCCGTAAGACTCGATGACGGGGCAGCCGAAGGTTTCTTCGAGCGCAGCCATGACCTGGGGCGGCAGCGACGCGGACGAGGACCGGATGAAGCGCAGGCGCAGTCCCCCGACCAGCGCCTGGTTGCGTTCCGCGCGCGCCAGGATGGCTTGGTGCATCGTGGGTACCGCGGTGTACCAGCTCGGGCGCGCATCGGCCATCCACGTAAACATTTTCAACGCATTGAATCCAGGCGTGCAGTAGAGCCTGGCGCCGGCGGCGAGGGAGGACAGCACCGCCGCAATGAGACCGTGGATATGAAACAACGGCATGATGTTCAGACAACAGTCCGCGGAGGTCAGCGACAGGCTCGCGACGATGTTGCGCGCGGCGGCGCACAGGTTGCGCTGGCTCAACAGAACGATCTTCGGCCGCGAGGTCGTGCCCGAGGTATGCAGAACAAGCGCGGTGTCTTCGGCGGCGCCCGGCCCGCTGTGGCACGCCGCCACGACCCCTTCGCCCGCAAGATGGAAGCTCCCGGCCGGTGCATTCGCCCCGACGCGGAGACGCAGCATCCGGATCCCCAATTCCGCCGCCACCGCCAACGCCGGCGATTCGCTGCCGTCCTCCACGATCAGCGCCTTCGCGCGCAGGTCTTCGAGATAAAACCGGAACTCCTCGCTGCGATAGGCGGGGTTGAGGGGCGCGGCGGTCGCACCGGTCGCGACCGCCAGGAAGGCCGTCGCCATTTCCGGCCCATTTGGCAACACGATGGCGACCCGGTCGTTGCGCCCGATCCCGAACGCGTTGAGCGCGGAGATGGTGGCGTGGATCTGATCGAGAAGACTGCCGTAGCTGAGCGGCGTGCGCCCGGGGGCGCAGATGGCGTCGTCATCGCGCCGGCCGGCGCCGGCGAGCAGTTCAATCAGGGTGTGCGCTTCATTCGGCATCTTCGACGACGCCCTTCCGCGGAAAGATCGCCCGCGGAATGCGCACGTGGATCCCCTGCGTACCGTCCACGACCTGCGTAACCGCGAAGTCGGCGGCGATGCTCATTAACGAGTAGGCATCGTTGCGGGACAGCGCATAGTGCTCGGTCAACAGGGTCAGCATGTCCAGCGCGGCCCCGCGCATGGCCGCATCGAGATCGTTGCCAAAGCCGTGCACGATCCACCAGTTCGGAGTTTCGAGCAGCGGCGTTGGAAAACTGAAGTCCTTGCGCAGCACGATCTGGAACAGCACGTCGAGGGACGCCTCGATGGCGGTGCCGCTCAACTCACCGTCGCCCTGCGAGACATGGGGATCGCCGATGGAGAACAGTGCGCCGTCTACCTGAACCGGGTAATACATCGTCGCGCCGGCGCCGATGCGCCAGTTGTCAATGTTGCCGCCATGGCGGCCCGGCGGGATGGAGCTGGTGCGACCGGGGACATCGGGCGTGACGCCGGCGGTGCCGAGATGCGGGCGCACCGGCACACGCACGCCGGCAAGCGCCTGCCGGCGATCGCATTCGGGGCAGCGCGTGATCGTGCCCGGTACCTGGTAGCGTCCGGGGAAGTCATAGGCATAAAGCGCTCTGGCAACGTTCGCGTTCGGATCGAGCTCATAGATCGTGACGCGCTCCTTTTCGCCGAACTCCTGGTAGAGATAGCCCCAGTTGGCGGCGAGATTGGAGCCGTAACGGCAGCGCGGCACCATCTGCAGGTAACGCACCTCCAGCATGTCGCCGGGCCTGGCGTCCTCGATGTAAATCGGACCGGTCAGGATGTGTACGCCGGGATAGCGATCGGAGGCCGGGATATCGCTGAAGATTTTTTCGATGTCCCGATCCATCATCAGCTCGGGAGCATCGCCGGCGTGGTGGGTGATGGCCTCGGCCTGCACCAGATCGCCGCTCCTGACGCGTAGCGCCGGCGCGAGCGCCGGATCGAAATAACCCCAGTGCACGCTCTTCGGTGTGGCATCCAGACGATGCAGCACGCCACGTGGCGCGCGGTCATGTGTCCCGCCGTTCGGATTGATCAATGCCATGGCAATTTATCCTTCCCGGTTGCAAACCAGCCCCAATATTTCCCGCAGGTCCGGAGCGGCGACGTAACGCGCCGCTCTCCGCCTGACCGCGTCGCGCTCCACGACGCCTCCGAATCCGATGAATTCCGCCCCGGCATCCTGCATTTCCAGGTCGGTGACGCCGTCGCCGACGGCAACGCAACGGCCAAAGTGTTGCATGAGTTCCGCGCACACGACGCCCTTGCCGCCCGAGCGCACGAGCGGAGATGCGGTATCAAATCCCAGATAACTTCCGTCCGGAGCAAACCGCAACTCCACCGAATGTACCTGGCCAGTCCGCAGTCCGAGCGCACCCCCGAGCATTGACACAGCCGGCAGAAACCCGCCACTGACAATGCGCACTTCCACGCCGGCCTCGCGCAATGCGCCGACGGTTTCGGCGGCGCCGGTCATCTGTTCCTCGATGTACCGCTCCCCCAGCCACCGGATCGACGACCGATCCGGGCGCAATTTTTCAAGTCGCCGGCCGTAGATTTCCTCCAACGGGACGCGGCCTTCCATGGCGGCGGCGGTCAACGCGGCGATCTCGCGCTCCACCCCGATCCGGCGCGCCAGTTCATCCACGCCCTCGATGCGCGTCAGCGTGCTGTCGCAGTCGAATATGACCAGCCGATAAGCCGACTGTGCCGTCACAGACTGACTTGTGTCACCCGTGAGATGGCGGGAATGCGGCCGATGGCGTGCAGCAGTTCCTGCTCGAGCAGCGTGGAAATTCCGATGACGGCGACCGCCTTGTCGCTGCCGGAGACGATGCCGAGCTGCATCCGTGAAATATTGATCCTCTCCTGCGCAAGCAACGTACTGATGGCCGCGATGACGCCTGGCTGGTCACGATGCCGGGTCAGCAGCAGGTTGCCTTCCAGCACCGCCTCGATTTCATAGTCCCCGACACGAATCAGGCGCGGGTGCCTGCGTTCCAGCAGCGTTCCCTCGACCACCGTGGAAGAGTCTCCATGCCGCGCCTTGACCACCACCGTCGCAGGGTAATCGGGGTGCTCGCCGCAGCGCGCCTCGACGATGGCGATGCCGTGCCGGGCGGCAAAGTGGCGTGCATTGACGCGATTGGTATCGGACATATTGCCGCTCAACACTCCGATCAGGGCCTCGGTCGTGATGGAACGCAGGTCCCGGGCGGCGGCGTCACCGTACAGGGATACTTCCAACTGCCGGATCGGCGCGCTCACCAGTGCTGCCAGCAGCTTGCCCAGCCGCAATGCCAGGGTCAGGTACGGCCGCAGTTTGACCCGCTCTTCGGCGGATACCTGGGGCAGATTGATGGCATTGATCGGTTCCCCGTCATGCAAATACGCGGCGACCTGGCGCGCAATTTCCCTGCCGGCCGCCTCCTGCGCCTCGTGGGTGGACGCGCCCAGGTGCGGCGTCGCGACCACGTTGTCCAGTTGCAGCAGGCGCGATCCCGTTGGCGGCTCCTGTTCGAACACGTCCAGCGCCGCGCCGGCCAGATGCCCCGACACCAGCAGTTCGTGCAGCGCCCGTTCATCCACCAGCCCGCCACGGGCGCAGTTGATCAGCCGGGCACCACGCTTCATCGCGCGCAACCGCGCGGCGCCCAACAGGCCGCGGGTCTTGCTGTTCAAAGGGCAGTGCAGCGTCAGGTAATCCACTGAAGCGACCAGTTCATCGAGTCCCATGCTTTCGATGCCATCCGCTTCGAACACCTCCGGCGTAACGAACGGATCATGGGCTATGACGCGCATGCGCAGCGACCGCGCCATCTCCGCAACAATACGGCCAATAGTCCCGTACCCGACTATGCCCAGCGTCTTGCCGGCGAGCTCCGCGCCCATGAAGCGCGAGCGTTGCCATTCTCCGGCGCGCAGGGATCGATCCGCCTGCGGCAGGCAGCGGCTCAGGGAAAGGATATGGGCCAGGGTCAATTCCGCCGTGGTCGTGGCGTTGGCATCCGGCGTGTTCAACACGACGATCCCGCATTCGGTGGCGCGCGCGACGTCAATATTGTCGACACCGATGCCGGCGCGGCCGATGACCTGCAGGGAACGCGCGGCTTCAAGCGCTGTTGCGGTGATGGTGGTCGCGCTGCGCACGATGACCGCGTGCGCGTCGGCAATCCGCCGGCACAGATCCGCCTCGGCCAGCCCATTGTGGCATTCAATCTCGAGACCGGGTTGTTGGCGCAGGAATTCGACACCGGCCGCGGCAATGGTGTCTGCCACCAACACCTTTTTCATGGTGCCCGCTCCACGCTACCGCGCGCCGATGAGCGCGCTCATCTCGCCGGCCACCTCTTCGGCGAGGCGGTCAACCTCCCCGCGATCCTCTCCTTCCACCATGACCCGCAGCAGGGGCTCGGTGCCGGACGGGCGCACGAGTACGCGGCCGTGACCGCCCAGCCGGCGCGCGGCCTCGCCCACAAGCGCGTTCACCTGGCTTTGCAGGGCCACATCGAAGTGCCGGTGCAACGCCACATTGACAAGTTTTTGCGGAAACTTTTTCATGCCGGCCAGCAGCTCGCGCAGATTCATTCCTGAACTGCGCATCGCGCGCAACACCTGCAGGGCGGAGATGACGCCATCGCCGGTGAGTGCCAGATTCAGATTGATGACGTGCCCCGAACCTTCTCCGCCGAGCCGCAACTGCTTCTGTTGCAGCATTTCCATGACGTAGCGGTCGCCCACGCGGGCGCGATGCAGCCCCAGCCCAAGCCGATCCAGCGCGCGCTCCAGTCCCAGGTTGCTCATTTGCGTTCCTACCACGGCACCATTGAGTGCCGACGGGTCGGCGCTGGCGATGACATACAGGATTTCATCCCCATCCACGATCTCGCCGCCCGCGTCAACCAGGATCAGCCGATCGCCGTCTCCGTCCAGCGCGATCCCCAGATCGGCGCCGGACTCCAGTACCTTGCGGCGCAGACCTTCCGGTGCCGTGGCGCCGCAACCATCGTTGATGTTCAACCCATCGGGCCGCGCCGCGATGCATTGCACCTGTGCACCCAGTTCCTCGAACACCAGCGGGGCAACCTGATATGCGGCGCCATGAGCGCAGTCCACCACCAGCCGCAGTCCGGAACAGTCCGCCTCCGCATTCACCCTGCTCTTGCAGAACTCGATGTAACGTCGCTGGGCGTCGTCCACGCGCCGTGCCTTCCCGAGTAACGCCGGCGCCACCGTTGTCAGGGGCTTTTCCAGTTCCTCCTCGATGGCCAGTTCCACTTCATCGGCAAGTTTCATGCCCTGGCCGGTGAAGAACTTGATGCCGTTGTCTTCGTAGGAATTGTGCGACGCGCTGATGACGATGCCCGCGTCGGCACGCAGGCTGTGAGTGAGGTACGCAATCCCCGGCGTGGGCAGGGGGCCCAGCAGCAGAATATCTACACCTGCCGCGGACAGTCCTGCTTCGAGCGCGGATTCGAACATGTAGCCGGAAATGCGCGTGTCCTTGCCGATCAGCACGCTGCCCTTGCCGCCGCGCACAAGTACGCGCCCGGCGGCCCAGCCCAGTTTCATGACGAAGTCCGGCGTGATCGGGTATTTGCCGACGCGCCCGCGGATGCCGTCGGTGCCGAAGTACTTTCGAGTGGAGGTCACGATAGGTGCTTTGGAAAACCGTTCCAAAAGGCGTTCGGAACAGGACTCTGATGAGGGAACGAAGAATGTAGACGGTAGAAGGCAGGAAAGTCGTCGCGAAAATCCGAACGCCGCGATTGGTTTTCCCTACACTCTACCTTCGACCTTCCACCTTCTACATTTCGACTTCATCCGGCCGCGGCATCCTTCACCCCGACGTCGCCGGGCCACCCACCGGCGGCCCCCCCGTAGCCGGGTGCCCCGGAGCTTTGCCGTTCCGGTCGTTCGCAGACGGCTGGTGCGGGGAAGCGTCGTCGCCTTCGACCCAACCCACGGGCGGGCGCGGCTGGCGCCCGGCCATGATGTCGTCCAGCTGCGCCGAATCCAGCGTTTCATACTGGAGCAGGGCCTCGGCCATGACATGCAGCTTGTCCATGTTGTCCTTGAGGATCTTTTCCGCCCGCTGGTAGTTGCGATCGATGACGGTGCGGATCTCCTCGTCAATGGCGTGCGCCGTGTCGTCGGAAATCGCCTTGTGCTTGGTCACCGAATGACCGAGAAACACTTCGCCCTCCTCCTCGGCGTAGGTCAGCGGGCCGAGCCGGTCCGACAGTCCCCACTTGGTGACCATGTTGCGCGCCAGATCGGTGGCGCGATGAATGTCGTTGGATGCGCCCGTAGTGACGGATTCAGCGCCGAAGACCAGCGCCTCCGCGATGCGGCCGCCGAACAGGCTGCAGATCTGGCTTTCGATGAAGGTCTTGCTGAAGCTCAACCGATCCTGCTCGGGGAGGAACATGGTCAGTCCCAGTGCGCGGCCGCGGGGAATGATCGTGACCTTGTAAACCGGGTCGTGATTCGGCACCGACCGGCCGACGATGGCATGGCCGGCCTCGTGATAGGCGGTCAATTTCTTTTCCTGTTCGCTCATCACCATGGAACGCCTTTCGGTGCCCATCATCACCTTGTCCTTGGCGCGCTCCAGATCGTCCATGTCGACCAGTTTCTTGTTGACCCGTGCGGCGAGCAGTGCGGCCTCGTTCACCAGGTTGGCGAGATCGGCGCCGGAGAATCCCGGCGTGCCGCGCGCGATGATGCTGGCGTTTACCTTGTCCGCAAGCGCGACCTTGCGCAGGTGCACCTTGAGTATCTGTTCGCGGCCGCGAATGTCGGGCAGCGGCACCACGACCTGCCGATCGAATCGTCCCGGGCGCAGCAACGCCGGATCCAGCACGTCCGGGCGATTCGTTGCTGCGATGACGATGACGCCCTCGTTGCCTTCGAATCCGTCCATCTCCACCAGCAGCTGGTTCAGGGTCTGCTCGCGCTCGTCATGCCCGCCGCCGAGTCCTGCGCCACGGTGCCTGCCGACCGCGTCTATCTCGTCAATGAATATGATGCACGGCGCGTGCTTTTTCGCCTGCTCGAACATGTCACGCACGCGCGAAGCCCCGACGCCCACGAACATCTCCACGAAATCCGAGCCGGAGATGGTGAAAAACGGCACCTTGGCCTCGCCGGCAATGGCCTTGGCCAGCAGCGTCTTGCCGGTGCCGGGCGAACCGACCATCAGCACGCCGGACGGAATCTTGCCGCCGAGTTTCTGGAATTTGCCGGGGTCGCGCAGAAATTCCACCAGCTCCGCGACCTCCTCCTTCGCTTCCTCGACGCCGGCCACGTCGTTGAAAGTGATCTTGACCTGGTCCTCGCCCAGCAGCCGCGCCCTGCTCTTGCCGAACGACAGCGCGCCGCGCCCGCTGCCGCCGCCCTGCATCTGGCGCATGAAATAGATCCAGATCCCGAGCAGCAACAGGATCGGGAACCAGGAAATGAGCGCGTGCGCCCAGAATGAATTGCGATTCGGCTCGGCGCCTCCAATCTCCACGTTGTTGTCCAGCAGCGTGCCGATCAACGCCTCATTGCTGGTCTCCGGGCTGTAAGTGTTGAATCGGGCGCCGTCGCGCAGGCGGCCGCTGATGCCGTTGCCTTCGATGACCACGGACTCGACGCGTCCCGACTTCACGTCATTGATGAACTGCGAATACGGCACATTGCCCGCCGCCGTGGACGCGCCGAAATTCCTGAACACCATCATCAGCACCAGTGCGATGATGACCCAGAGCGCCAGATTTTTTGCCAGATCGTTCAATTTCGGCTCCTCCCGGATACTATGGACAAAACTATACCTTATAGCCCCGGGCCAGGACATAATACTCCCGGGACGCGTCCCGCGACGCCCGGGGCTTCCGCACCGTGACCCGCTGAAATCGCCGTGCCAGTTCGCGTCTGAAACCTTCCGTTCCGGCACCCTCGAACACCTTAATCAGCAGATCCCCTCCCTTACACAGGGTTCGGCACGCGAAGTCCAGCACAAGTTCCGCCAGATGCATGCTGCGCGCCTGATCCGTGACCCGGATACCGGATAAATTGGGTGCCAAGTCGGAAATAACAAGGTCCGCGTGCGTTCCCGCCAGCGCATCGAGGCAGTGGCGGAAGACGTTTTCGTCGGAAAAGTCCCCTTGGATGAACCGGACATTCCGTACCGGCTGCATCGGCAGGATGTCCACGGCGACGACCCGGCCCGCCGGACCCACACGCCGGGAGGCGTATTGCGACCAACTCCCCGGAGCCGCGCCAAGGTCCACGACCGTCTGACCGGGTTTGAGCAGTTTTTCCCGCTCATCCAGCTCCTGGAGTTTGCACGCGGCGCGCGAACGAAAGCCGGAACGGCGCGCCTGTTTTACGAACGCGTCGCGCGCGTGTTCCTTCAGCCAGCGCTTGCTGCCTTTTGACATGGAATCAGGATAACCGAGCGGGGTCCGTTGGTGTTCTTTGGGGCCGGGTTTATCCCGGCCATAAAGAGGGCCGGCGTAAAGCCGGCCCCACAAAGCCGGCCCCACAAAGCCGCCCCACAAAGCCGGCCCCACAGTCCGAGCTAGATGTAGCGCACCGAGACGATTTCGTATTCGATGATGCCGCCCGGCGCATTGACGCCCGCGACCTCCCCCTCCTCCTTCCCGATCAGCGCACGGGCGATGGGTGACGAAACCGAGATGAGTCCCAGGTTGATGTCGGCCTCTTCCTCGCCGACGATTTGGTAGGTCACCGGTTTGGCGCTGCTCATGTTCAGCAAATCCACGGTGGCGCCGAACACGATCCTGGGCGCAGCCTTGATGCCGGCCACATCAATGATCTGCGCGTTCGCCAGCAGCGACTCCAGCGCCCCGATGCGGCCCTCGACAAAACTCTGCTGCTCCCGGGCGGCGTGGTATTCCGCGTTCTCGCTCAGATCGCCATGGGCGCGTGCCTCGGCGATGGCCCTGATGATCTGGGGCCGACGCACGGCTTTCAGTTCGGCAAGCAACAGGCGCAGGCGTTCGGCGCCTTTCTCCGTAAGCGGCGACTTCGGCATCACGTCACTCCGGCGTGCAGGGTTTGCAAACAATTTACCTGATCTTCGTCCAGATATTTCAGGGCATTCACCGTGGCGCGGGCTCCGGACATCGTGGTCATGTAAAACACCCGATGCTGCAACGCCGTGCGCCGGATGGAATAGGAGTCAATAATCGCCTGCTTGCCCTCGGTCGTATTGACGATCAGACTGACCTCGTCGCTTTTCAGCATGTCCACAATGTGCGGCTGGCCCTCGCGCACCTTGTTCACGCCCCGGCACTGCAATCCCGCGCGTCGCAATGCCTCCGCCGTCCCATGGGTCGCACACAGTGTAAAACCGTGGGCAATGAGATCGCGCGCCACGTCAACCGCCTGGTTCTTGTCCGCGTCGCGCACGCTGATGAACACCAGGCCGCCGCGGGGGATCTCCGCGCCGGAGGCGAACTGCGACTTTGCGAATGCTTCGCCGAACGTCTTGCCCACACCCATCACCTCGCCGGTGGATTTCATCTCCGGTCCGAGCAACGGGTCCACGCCCTGCAGCTTGATGAACGGAAACACCGCCTCCTTGACGGAGTAGTACCACGGTACCGGCACCGCGCGGATGCCCTGCTGGTCGAGCGTCACCCCCACCATGCATTTGGCGGCGACGCTGGCCAGTGACACGCCGGTGGCCTTGGAAACAAACGGCACGGTGCGGGATGCCCGCGGATTCACTTCCAGCACATAGATTGTGCCGTCCTGGATTGCGAATTGCGCGTTCATCAGCCCGACCACTCCCAGCCCTTCCGCCATGCGCCGGACCTGGTCGGCGAGTTCGCTTTGAAGCTCGCGACTCAGGCTGTGGGGCGGCAGCGAACATGCGGAGTCGCCGGAATGCACGCCGGCCTCCTCGATGTGTTCCATGATCCCGCCGATGACGACGCGCCGCCCGTCGGCGATGGCATCCACGTCCACCTCGATGGCATCGTTGAGAAAGCGATCCAGCAGCACGGGCGACTCGTTGGACACCGCGACGGCCGCGGCCATGTAACTGCGCAGGTCGGATTCGTTGTGAACGATCTCCATGGCGCGCCCCCCGAGCACGTAGGACGGGCGTACCACCAGCGGATAGCCAATCTCCCGCGCCAACAGCGGCGCTTCGTCGCCGCGGCGGACGGTGCGGTTCGGCGGCTGGCGCAGACCCAGCCTGTGCAACAACTGCTGGAATCGTTCCCGATCCTCCGCCAGGTCTATGGAGTCCGGCGTCGTGCCGATGATCGGCGCCCCCGCGCGCTCCAGGTCGCGCGCCAGTTTCAGCGGTGTCTGGCCGCCGTACTGCACGATGACGCCCAGCGGCTTTTCCAGATGAATGATCTCGAGCACGTCCTCCAGCGTCAACGGCTCGAAATACAGCCGGTCCGAGGTATCGTAGTCCGTGGATACGGTCTCCGGATTGCAGTTCACCATGATCGTTTCGTAACCGAGTTCGCGCATGGCGAACGCAGCCTGCACGCAGCAGTAATCGAACTCGATGCCCTGGCCGATTCGGTTGGGCCCGCCGCCGAGCACGATCACTTTCTTCCGTTCGTCCGGCGCTGCCTCGCATTCTTCTTCGTAGGTCGAGTACATGTATGCAGTGGTGGCGGCGAACTCCGCGGCGCATGAGTCCACACGCTTGTAGACCGGCCGGATACCCTGCTCGTGCCGGCGTTGCCGCACGTCTGCCTCGCGGCAGCCCAGCAGCGTGGCGAGCCGGCTGTCGGAAAACCCCTTGCGCTTCAACTCCCGCAGGCGTTCCGGAACCAGGTCGTCAAGCCCGCGGCCGTACAGGCGCCGTTCCTCGTCCACCAGATCCGCAATCTGGGCCAGAAACCAGGGATCGATGCGCGACTGCTCATGCACGTCATCCACCGACATGCCGTGGCGGAAGGCGTCCGCGACGTACAGCAGCCGCTCGCCCATCGGCACGCGCAGTTGACTGCGGATGTCATCGGCGATCTCTGCGGCATCACCGCGCGCGCGTTCGTTCAGCCCGTCAATGCCGGTTTCCAGTCCGCGTAGGGCCTTCTGCAGCGACTCCTGGAAAGTGCGGCCGATGGCCATGACCTCACCGACGGATTTCATCTGCGTGGTGAGCCTTGGATCGGCCTGGGGGAACTTCTCGAACGTGAAGCGCGGGATCTTGATCACGACGTAATCAATGGACGGCTCGAACGACGCCGGTGTGGCGCCGCCGGTAATCTCGTTCGCCAGCTCGTCCAGCGTGAAGCCCACGGCAAGTTTCGCCGCCACCTTGGCGATGGGGAACCCGGTGGCCTTGGACGCCAGCGCCGACGATCGCGACACCCGTGGATTCATCTCGATGATGATGAGTTCGCCGTTATCGGGATTGACGGCAAATTGCACGTTCGAGCCGCCGGTCTCGACGCCGATCTCGCGCAGCACGGCGATCGAGGCGTCGCGCATGATCTGCAGCTCTTTGTCGGTCAGCGTCATCGCCGGCGCGACAGTGATGGAATCGCCGGTGTGCACCCCCATCGGGTCGACGTTCTCGATCGAACAGATGACGATGCAATTGTCCTTGCGGTCGCGTACCACTTCCAATTCGAACTCTTTCCAGCCGATCACCGACTCCTCGATCAATACTTCATGCGTCGGTGATGTTTCAAGGCCGCGCTCGCAGATTGCAATGAACTCTTCGCGGTTGTAGGCGATGCCGCCGCCCGTGCCGCCGAGGGTGTACGCGGGACGGATGATCACGGGAAACCGGCCGATCTGCCGCGTGACTTCGCGCGCTTCCTCCAGCGTGTGCGCCACGCCGCTGATGGGCAGGTCGAGGCCGATCTTCTGCATGCACTGTTTGAACTTGAGCCGATCCTCGCCCTTCTCGATGGCCGCGGCTTTCGCGCCGATCATCTCGACGCCGTGTTTCTGGAGCACGCCGCTGCGCCACAACGCCATGGCGGTGTTCAGCCC
>JACORW010000095.1 GCA_016179185.1 Gammaproteobacteria bacterium
AGGCGACGCAACCGCGCCTCTGACTCGATGTCAGCGAGTGTCCGGTCGTGAAGTTTGACGGTGATAGTGCGCAGCATCTGCTGATGTGTATTACGTTTTTGTCACAATCGCAATACTGTGGTCACGGACACTGTCCATTACCCGGTATCGGGCACAAGCGCCGGAAGGGGATTACGGTACATCCGGGAGCAAATCGGCAACCGGTCCGGTCACGGCAGCATCGCTCTCCGGGACGATGATCAGCACGGCGACATCACTCAAATCGCGATGGGGCAACACCCTCACGCGCATGCCGGTGTCCGGAGACGCAATGGCCAGATGCGCGATGACCAACGGCCCGCATTCCAGCTTCACGCGCCCCACCGGCCACGGCGCGTGATCTGCGAAGAACGGCTCCAGCGAAGTGTGGACGTTCGTCCATGACAGCAGCGTGCCATCCCCGCTCACGGGCACCCAGTCCAGCGTATCGCCGAGGCAGTTCCGGCACAGCTCACGCAATGGATACTGAACGATGCCACAGTCCCGGCAGCGCGGGAGCAAAAGTCGCCCGGCGTCAACCCCGGCCGCCATACGCGACCACAACGCCGTTCGCCTTTGCGGGGGCAGATGCGCCACGTCAGCTTTCGCCCTTTCCAAGGATTGCCGCGGCCGTGCACAGGCAGCGATCGTAGTTCACCATTCCGTAGCCGCTGATCAGCGCGGTGCGCGCATTCGGTACCGCATTGCGCAGGTCCGGCGTCGTCAACTGCCGTATCGCCTCCACCAGTCCCAGGAATCCGCCCGCGGCGCCCGCCTGTCCCGCTGACAACTGCCCGCCGCAGGTGTTGTGCGGGAGCCCGCCGCCGTCAAAGGTGAGCGGCGTGCGGCGGACAAAATCCGGCGCCTCGCCCCTGCCGCAGAAGCCGAGACCCTCCATCTGCAGCATCACGATCACGGGATAGTCGTCGTAGGTCTGGAGCATACTCATGTCCGCGGGGCCGAGGCCCGCGGCGTCATACAGCGCATCCCGGTACAGCGCCCACCCGCCGCGCAGCACAACGTCATCGTCTGGAAAGGCGTTGTGCCGTTCGCCAATGGCACCAATGCGCGCGCGTGGAAGTTTCAGTGAACGCGCGCGATGTTCGGACATTACCAGGAACCCCTCCGCGCCGGCACAAGGCATGACGCAGTCGAACAAGTGCAGCGGTTCCGCCACAGGCCGCGCATCGAGATAGGCCTCGAGGGTCAGCGGCTCCCTGAACAACGCCGCATCGTGGTGGCCGGCGTTGAAACGCTGCGCCATGCAGATGCGGCCGAAGTCCTCCCGCGTCGCGCCGGTCCGCTCCATGTAGCTGCGCGTGATCATCGCGAACACGGCGTTGGGCCCGCCGGCCCCGTAGGGATACACGGAATCCGTCGAGAAGGAACTGAAATTCGACACCAGGTCGCGGAATCCCTCGCGCCGGTGCGTGTCGCCGCCGATGCAGGCGACGATGTCCGCGTCCCCGTTTTGCACCGCGCGCGCCGCCCGTTGCAGCCCAATGACGCCACCGGCGCCGCCGTAGGGCAGATGTTCAACCCAGCGCGGCGACAGCGACAGGTACTCGGTCAGCGCCACGACTGTGTCCGGCGCCAACGTGAAGCTGGACACGGCCAGCCCGTCAATGTCGGCCTTGTTTATTCCGGACTGGCGCAAGAGTTCGCGCAGCACGCCGCCCAGAAACCACGGCGCGCCGTGCTCGCTGTAGCGCGTGTAGCCGAAGCTGACGGGGGTGGTGACGGCGATGCCGGTGTAGGGGGAGCGCATGTGGGAATTTTATCTCGTAGCTGGTGGCTGGTGGCTGGAGGAAGTTCGCCTTTGACCCCTGGCTCGTCAAGTATTCTGCATGAAGCGTCTGTATTAGTTCGTCTTACTTACCAGCCACTAGACACCAGCCACCAGCCACTTAATCATCGTTTCCGTTTCAACTCTCGAAAGTCAAAACACGCCCCGCTCGCAACGCACCTCTGCGCCAGTCCCTTCACCTCTCCCCTCTGGATCTTCTGCGAAGCCGTCATCGGAAGTTCGTCCACATATATAAGGTATCCGGGCGCCTTGTAATAAATCATGCGATCCGCGCAATAGCGAAACATGCTGTCGGCGGCTTCCGGTCCCTTCCGGCTCCCGGGTTTGAGTACGACCAGCGCCGCGACCTCCTCGCCGCGGACCTCGTCCGGCACCGGTGCAACGGCGCACGCCGCCACCGCCGGATGCTGGTACAGGATCCCCTCCACTTCCACCGCGGCGATATTTTCTCCGCTGCGGCGGATGATGTTCTTGCGTCGGTCCACGAAATAAAACAGACCCTCGGCATCCACCCGCATGACGTCACCGGTGTGAAAATATCCGCCCTCCCATGCCTGCGCGGTAGCCTCGGGGTCTTTGTAATACCCGGAAAAAAAACCACGGCGCGGGTCCGGACCCGCGGCGCGGATCAGCAGTTCGCCGGGTTCCCCGGGTGCGACGTCCCGGCCCGATTCGTCAATGAGACGATACTCGATGGGGCCGGTGGGCCGGCCGATACAGCGCGTGCCCACGTGACGCGGTTCATGTTGCGCGCAGATGCACACCTCGGTGCCCGTCTCCGTCATTGCCCAGCCTTCGATCAGCGGAAACCCGAAGCGTTTCTCGAACCGCTCCCGGTGGCGCGGATCGGAACCGGCGCCGAACCCGAACCGGATCTGTCCGCTGCAATCGTCGGCCGGCGATTCCGGCAGGCCCAGCAGGATCGCCGGCATGACGCCGAGATAATGCAGGCATGTGGCGCGCGATTCGCGCACGGTTTCCCACCAGGTGGAGGCGTGAAACCGATCCAGTTGAATCAGGCAGCCGCCGCTCATGACCATGGCAAGCAACGAACTCGCCAGCGCATTCATGTGCACCAGCGGGAGCGGCGTGATGAGCCGCTCTTCTCCCGGCCGCAGCGCGCAGTACCCGCCCATGCCCAGATACCATTTGCCGACGCCGAGGAAATACGCGTTCGACAACATGCAGCCCTTCGGCCGGCCCGTTGTGCCCGAGGTATAGAGCAGCGCCACCTCGGTGGACAGCCCCGGCGGCGCGCCCGCCGCGATCGCTGCCATGGGCAGCAGGTGCGGAGCGTCGCAATCAATCACCGCCGGGGCGCCGCCCTGCCCCAGCGCCGCCAGCACCCGATCCCGGTGCTCCGGCAACGTCACCACGAGGCCGGCGTCGCTGTGGCGTATCACATAGGCCATCTCCGGCGCCGGGAAGGCCGCATTCACCGGCACGATGCCGGCGCCGAGACTGTTCAGCGCCAGGAAGTGCAGAAAAAAATCGGCGCGATTTTCCAGTACCAGCGCAACGCGATGCCCGCTGCCGTATCCCGCCGCGCGATAAGTTGCGGCCAGCGTCTCGATTCGCCGCCGCGCTTCGTCGTAAGTGAAGTCAACCGCCTCCCCGCCCCAGGCGGCGGTTGCCTGCCGGGGAACGTGCAGAAACGGCCGCGCCGGGTGGCGGTGCGCGGTTTCGAGAAACGCCCGCCAGACGGTGTCCGCCATGGATCAGTTTCCTGCGGCGGCCCCACCGGAGCCGGGAGACCGGGAAAACGGCCGGATCATCTGCTGCGCGAATGCGGCGCGTTCCGCTTCCGCCGCCACACTGCGATCGGACCGGGAAACATGCCATGCCAGCAGGAACGCCAGCGGCATCGAGAACAGGGTCGGGTAGGCGTACGGGAACAGTGGCTCTTCAAACCCGAATGCGCCTGCCCAGACGCTTGGACCGAGAACGACCAGCAGCACCGATACCAGCATGCCGGAATAACCCCCGGCCAGGGCGCCGCGCGTCGTCAGCCCGCGCCAGTACATGGCCAGCAGCAGCACCGGGAAATTACTGCTCGCGGCGATCGCCAGCGGCAGCACGGCGAGCACGGCGACATTCTGTCCTTCAAACAGGATCGCCAGTCCCACGCCGGTAACGCCGAGCGTCACTGCCGTGATCCGGGACACGCGCAGCTCATCCACGTCGCTGCCGGTTCCGCGCCGGATTGCCTGCGCATACAGATCGTGGGATACCGTCGCCGCGGCGGACAAGGTCAGTCCGGAGACGACGGCCAGGATGGTTGCGAATGCCACCGCCGCGATGAATCCCATGAATGGTTCACCGCCCAGCTCACGCGCCAGATGGATGGCGACCATGTTGCTCCCGCCGATGATCTGCGTGCCCTGCGGGGAATAGTCCGGATGGCCGACCAGCAACGCTGCCGCGCCGAGACCGACGATAAACACGATGAATTGAAAGCCGCACACGAGCGACAGCGCCAATGCGGCGGAGTGACGCGCCTCACGCGCATCGGGTACCGTGAAGAACCGCATCAACACATGCGGCAATCCCGCGGTGCCGCCGATGAACGCAAGGCTCAATGACAGCACGGTGATCAGGTCGGTCCCGTACATCCCGCCCGGTTGCAGCAGCGCCGCCCCGCGCGGGTGCGCCACTACCGCCTGCCGCCCCAGCGCGGACAGACTGAAATCGAAGTGCTGCAACACCAGCAGCAGCAACAGCAGGCCGCCGCCGAGGAGCAGGGCCGCCTTGATGATCTGGACCCAGGTCGTGGCAATCATGCCGCCGAAGGTCACATAGATCGTCATCAGGAGCCCCGCAAGCACTGCGCCCTGCGCGTAGCTCAGGCCGAATAACTGTTGCACCAGCGTGCCGGCGGCCACCAGTTGTGCAATCAGGTAGGGAATTGCCACCGTCAGTGTGCCTGCGGCCGCCAGTGCGCGGATCGGGCCGCGCGCCAGGCGCAGACACACCACGTCGGCGAACGTGTACGTGCCGAGGTGGCGCAGCCGTTCGGCGATGAACAGCAGCACGATGACCCAACTCAGCGCCAGGCTGACAATGAAATACAGGACATCATAGCCGTATTCGAAGGTCAGCCCGATCAGCCCGAGAAAGGACGCCGCCGACATGGCATCGCCGGCGATGGCAAATCCGTTCTGCGTTCCGGAGATACGGGCCCCGGCGGCGTAAAAATCCGCCCGCGAGTGCGTGCGGCGCGCCGCCCAATGGGTGATCAGAAGCGTGCTGGCGACAAAACCAGGAAAGTGACGGTGGCGCTGTTCATCCGTTCGTCCGCGGACCCTGGGACGAAGGAGTCATGGAGTCTTCCCGGTTCAGGTGGCGAACGTAGTACACGGCCGACGCAATGGCGGCAAGGACAATCAGCAGCGCAAACACGACGCCGACGGTGAACGTTCCACCTGGTGCAATGGGCATCCCCATCAACGCCGGCGCCAGCAATGAACAAGCGTCGAACAGCAAAACCAGCGCAATCATCACTGCTCCGAATCCAAGCGCCATTTGGTCACGCATCTTTGCCTGCATCCATAGTTCGTATCTCGTATCTCGTGGCTGGTGGCTGGTGGCTGGTGGCTGGTGGCTGGTGGCTGGTGGCTGGTTGGTCAGGCAGATAGTTCTCAATGCCTTTGTATTCTGTCAAGCAATATGTTCGCCAGCGAGATGCGTTTCACGAACGACGAGAATCGTTACCTAGAAATACACCAGCACGCTCTCCATCGGTGCATCGCAGTTCACGAGTTCCGCCTTCTTGAGCGCAATACGATAGCCGGAGGACGTCGGCCGCAGGTGATGCGTGTAGGTGCCGGCGAACAGGTCCTGCTTCTCACGCCGGTATTGCGCCATCATGAAGCGCGATGTAACGACGCAATTCCCGCCGGCGTCCACGCTGTCCAGCATCACGTTGCTGACCAGGTGTAAGGTGCGCGGCCTGGGCTGCAATGAGAATGCATGCGGGTGGCGGAAGCGCTTGACGCGGACCGCGCGCAGCAGCGCATTTTCATGGATCAGTGAAACGTAATGCGTGGCGTTGGGCTGTTCCGGCATCGCCGGCGCCCAGTAGACCCCGTCGTCGGTGAACAGCGCATTCCACTCCTCCCAGCGCTGTTCATCCAGCAGCCGTGCCTCGTGAAACAGGAACAATTCCAGATCACGCAGGTCCGGTGCGACAACGCCGGCGGGCCGGCGCCTGGTGCTCACCGGAATTCTCCCTGCTCCACCATGTAGCTTCGCCAGGTGTCGTACTGATGGCGGAACACCATGTCGCTGGTGCCGTTCGCCTCGACGGTGCCGTCCGGCAATGTCCGATCCTGCCCCCGATACCGGTGCATGCTGATCCATTCGCTGCCGTTCTCGGCCTGAAGTCCGCATTGCACGCGATGGTAGGCCTCCCAGTCATCCGGGCCCACCAGGTTGGCGTGGGAATTGATCAGGTTGCAGTAGGTGATGGAACGCGTGAACAGCTCCTCCGGAGCCCCGACCTGCCGGAACACCCAGGACTCGATGATGGTCTTGTTTACCGCCACCGGCTTCACCACCCGCACGGAGGTGATGACGCCCTTAAGCGTGAAACTCGGATAGACCACAGTATTGTGACGGTTCACCGCGAATATCTGTTTTGCCTTCTCCTCTCCGTACGCGCTGACCAGCGCCTCGGCGTATCCCGGTATCGGCGAGTAGGCCGAGTGAATGCTGATCTTGCCGCCGGTGACGCTGTGGCCGTACTTCCAGGCGGTCAGGCCCATTTTCTCGAAGAACCCGTAATCGTTTGTGAACGGCGCCAGCATCTCCAGTTCGAACGGCACCGGATCGTTCTCGTTGTGCAGGTCCTGGAACACGCGCTTCGCGGTGCCGCTTGAGGATTGATGCACGACCATCGGGTGCATCGCATCGTTGAGGTTTTCGATGAACATCTTCCAGTTGGAATCGTGCACGTAGCGGAAGCACCCGCCGGCGACTTCGATGCGGCCCTCGGGCGAGCGATCCACGAGATTGTCTATGGATGCCGCGGCGCCGCTGAGCCAGGTTCGCAACGGCGGGCCGTCGGGGCTCAGGGAGGCGAATACCAGCCCGTGGTAGCTGTCAACGCGCGGCACCTTCTGTAATCTTGCCGTGGGATTCCCCTTGCCGTACCCGCTGCCTGCATAGCCTTCCTCGCCCGGCGTGTGCAGCAGGGTCCCGTCCAGGTCATAGGTCCAGCCGTGGTACAGGCAGCGCAGTTGCTGCGCGTGGCCGCAGGTGTCACCCACGACTTGCGCGCCCTTGTGCGCGCAACGATTGAACATCACGTGCACTGTGCCGTCCTTGTGTCGCGTCATAATCACCGGCTGGCGGCCGATGTGGGTGGCGAAGTAATCGCCTGGCTGCTTCACCTGGCTTTCATGCCCGACGTAGATCCACGCCCGGCCCCAGATGCGCGCCATTTCCAGCTCGAATATCTCCGGGTCGGTATAGACCCGGCGATGAACCCGATCCGGCTGAATCAGGGCCCCCAGCTCGTCATTGCTCAAATTCTTCATCGGCATCTCCGCCCCCCGCGGTTGCGCGATCTCGCATACCTTTCAATTTACCCCTGTTCACGGGACTTTCAAGCCGCCGAACATGGCTGCGATCAGTTCCCGAGCAATTCGCCGCGGGCGATGGCAATGCCCAGCGCGTCGCGCGGGTTGGGCGGCTTCGCGTCCCGGCGCAGATCCAGCTCCTCCTGCACGGCCTTGCTGGCCTGCAGCTCTGCCGCGAACTTGCCGGACAGATACTGCTGCGGCCAGTATTGCCCCTTGACGCCGTAGCGCGCGGCGGCATTCAGCACGAAATGCGGTTCGTTCATGATCGCCCGCGCCAGGGCGACCATGTCGCAGCGCCCCGCGGCCACGACCGTGTTCACCTGATCGGCGCTGGTAAAATTCCCGGCAACGATGGTGGAAATGCCCGCGTCATTTCGCACCTGATCGGCAAACGGCAACTGGTACATGCGCCCGTACTCGGGCGCTTCCTCCTTCGCCACCTGACCGGTGGATACATTAATAATGTCCGTGCCGTTCTCCTTCAGCAGCCGCGCCACGGTGAGCAGATCCGCCGCGCTCAATCCCCCGGGGAGCCAGTCCGTGGCGGAGATCCGCGCCGAGACGGGTTTGTCCGCGGGCCAGGCGGCGCGGCATTCCTTCAGTACCCGCAGCGGAAAGCGCATTCGATTCTCCACGCTGCCGCCGTATTGATCCGTGCGCCGGTTCGTGTACGGGCTGATGAAACTGGACAGCAGATACCCGTGGGCCATGTGCAGTTCGATCATGTCGAATCCGGCGGCCGCGGCGTTCCGCACCGCGCGCACGAACTCCGCGCAGATGCGATCCAGATCGGCCTCGTTCGCCGCGCGCGGGATCCGGCTGTGGGGGAGGTACGGAATCGCCGAGGGCGCGATGATTTCCCAGGCGCCCTGCTGCAGCGGCTGGTCAATCCCGCCCTGCCAGGGAACGCAGGTGGCGCCCTTGCGCCCGGCATGGCCGATCTGCGCGCACACCTTCGCGTGGCTGTTGGCGTGAATGAACGCGACGATGCGGCGCCATTTCTCCGTCTGTTCCGCGCTCCAGATCCCGGCGCAGCCCGGCGTGATGCGCGCGTCCGGCGCAAGGCACAGCATTTCCGAATTGACGAGACCCGCGCCGCCCAGTCCGCGGGCGCCGTAATGGATCAGATGCCAGTCGGTAGTGCGACCCTCTTCGGCGCAGTACTGGCACATCGCCGACAGCTCCACGCGATTCTCGACCCGCAGGCCGCCGATGCGAAACGGCTGGAACATCGGCACCACCGGCTCCTCCAGATTGATGTCCGCAAATCCGGTGACCCTGCGCGTGTGCGCCGCGAACCAGCGGTCCAGCTCGCCGATGTAGGCGGCATCGCGCAGCCGCAAGTTTTCATAGGTGACGCGCTTCGAGCGCACCATCATGTTGAACGTGAACTGTTCCGGTTCCTGGCGGACGTAGCGATCGATGTGCTCGAACCAGCTCAGGCTGGTAACGGCCGTGCGTTGCAGGCGGTCCGCCTCCGGCTTGCGGATGCGCTGGTACTCCTCCAGCGCGTCGCCCACCGCACCGGTGCGGCCAAAGCAGCCGGCGAGCGTGATGGCATCCTCCATCGCCAGCTTCGTGCCCGAGCCGATGGAGAAATGCGCGGATCGGCCCGAATCGCCGAGCAATACCATGTTCCGGTAATACAACCGCTCGTTCCGGACCACCGGAAAGTTGCGCCAGACCGACCGGTTCGTGATCAGCGAATGACCTTTGAGGTCGTCCTGGAACACGGATTCCAGATACCGGCGCGTCTCCTCCTCGCCGGCCTTGTCCATGCCCGAACGCTTCCAGGTCTCGTCGCTGCACTCCACGATCCACGTGGCCATGCCCTCTTCGTACCGGTAGGCATGCACCCACCACCAGCCGAATTCGTTCCTGCGAAAAATGAACACAAAGCTGTCCAGCGGCAGCGTCGTTGCCAGCCAGCAGAACCGGTTGCCGCGCCAGTCGAGCGTCGTGCCGAACTCTGCCTTGTATTGCTCCCGGATCATGGACGTGATCCCGTCCCCGGCGACCACGAGGTCCTGTTTTTCGATTTCAAGCTGGTCGAGATTCGTGATGTCCACGCCGAAGCGCAGCTTCACGCCCAGTTGCTCGCACCGATCATGGAACGTGTTCAGCAGTTTCAGTCGCGACATGCCGCAGAAACCGTGTCCGCCGCTGCGTATGTGCCTGCCGTTGATGAACGTGTCAATGACGTCCCAGTACGCGAACTGCTCGACGATGCGTTTGTAGCTGGGCGCGTCCGCCTCCATGAAGCCTTTGAGGGTTTCGTCGGAGAATACGACTCCGAAACCCCAGGTGGCGTCGCGCGGCCCGCGCTCGATGACGGTGATGTCATGGGCGGGATTCGCCTTTTTCATCAGCAGCGAAAAGTACAGCGAGGCGGGACCGCCTCCGAGACAGGTGATTTTCAACCCGCGCATCCCGCGCCTCCCGTGCGAGTGTCAGGCCGGTAGTTTAAGTCTAAATAATTTATACGTGAAGATTCGAAACCTTATCCTTCAGAATCAATGGCTTACTTACTTTCCGGGTTTGTTTCGCCGGACAGCAATTCCTCCAGCACCTCGACATACCCCCGTTCGATAGTGCGTTCCACCCCCTCGTCATATTCGGAAGGGTCCGCCGGACGCGACGTGTCAAGCCCGTCCACATACCGGTTGAACATGCAGAACGCGGCGGCGATCAGCACCGTGTCATGGATTTCCTGATCCGATGCGCCGGCAGTTCGGGCGCGCGCCACGTCCGCCGCGCTCACACTCTTCGGATCGCGCTGCACCTTGGCGGCGATGGGCAACAGCGCCTTCAGCACCGGGCGGAGATCGGGCGAATCGGGATCGCAGACCGCCGCCTCCACCAGCCCCGGCCGGCCGAGCATGGCCTCGCCGACCCTGGAATGACTCAGGTCACAGTACTCGCACTGACCCAGGCGCGACACATATCCGGCAATAATTTCGCGCTCCGCCATGGACAGACCCGGCGTCTCGCGACGCAGCATGTGTTCGGCGAGGGAGACCAGGCAGCGGGCGGTGTCCGGAAACGTCTGCAACAACGATACGATGCCGTGACTGTTCTCGTCCTTGAGGGCTACGTGCGCCATCAGCGGCGGGATTCCAGGTGGTCGCGCAGTTGCCTCAGCAAGGTGACAAGCGTGTCCCGATCTCCACTGCCGGTGGATCCCAGGATCTCGTGCGACCACTTCTCATGGGCCGGCGCCATGCGCGCGAACAGTTCCGCGCCCCCGGCCGACAGGCGGATCTTGTTGACGCGCCGATCAGCGTCGTCACCGCGCCGCTCCAGCAACCCGTCCTGCGCCATCCGGTCCAGCAGCCGGGTGATGTTGCCCTTGGAGGCCAGCAGGCGGCCCGCAAGCTGGGAGGTGCTGAGTCCTTTCTCCCCGGCCAGATCCAGATGCGCAAGCACATCGAACCGCGACAGCGAACTCTGGAATTGCTCACGAAAGCGATCGGACATTTCCTGTTCAAGCCGCTTGGCGCACTTGAGCAGGTACAGCCACGCGCGCAGCGAGTTCTTGCTGTCGCCGTCCGGCGCCCGATCGGACAGGGATTCGATACCGACCAGCCGCGGCCGCGCGTGTTTTTGTTTGAGATCGCCGGACATGACGTTGAAGTGTAGCAGAGGTTCAGCAACGGAAACTTCCGGCACGCGCCTAAACCAGGTTCAGGGATTAATTGACTTCGCGATTGTTCAGGGGTAAGAATTTGACCGGCCCCGGAGCAAATCGCGGGGCCGGGTGTGGCGGCCGGGTGTGCCGGCTGCACGGGCTGGAGTAGCTACAAGCATCAGCAGGGGGTCCCCGATGCCGGGGCGCCGCCTCAGTCGGACCGACGTGCGTGTGGCCGCAGTTCCTGCGGTCAGGGGAAGGATGTGGTCCGCTTTCCCCGATCTCCAATCCGTTTCCCACGGCGCGCGCCGAAGAATTCCTTCCTGCACCGCCGTTTTCCCCATCACTTTAACTTGCAGCCGGGGGCCGCCTGGCCGCAATCGGCTGCCCGTGAGGAACTGCTATGGCTGACATTATCGGCACTGCCGGCATTGATCTGTTGACTGGTGACCTGCCGGGTCCGGAAGCGGACCTGATCAAGGGCAAGGGCGGGGACGATGTCCTCAATGGTCTGTTGTTGGATGACGTGCTGGCCGGCGGCGGGGGCAACGACAGCGCCTATGGCGGCGAGGGGGAGGAGACCGTCAAGGGCAATGCGGGCGATGACCGGCTGTTCGGTGGGGCCGGCGATGACCTGTTGATCTGGGGCAGCGGCTCGGATGTGCTCGACGGCGGCGAGGGGAGCGACATCTACC
>JACORW010000094.1 GCA_016179185.1 Gammaproteobacteria bacterium
CACACCACGATGATCAACGGCCTGGGCGTGCTGGGCTGGGGCGTCGGCGGCATCGAGGCCGAGGCCGCGATGCTGGGGCAGCCCATAACCATGCTGATCCCGCAGGTGATTGGCTTTGAATTGACCGGCCGCCTGCCGGAGGGCGCCACCGCGACCGATCTCGTGCTCACCGTCACGCAAATGCTGCGCAAGAAAGGCGTAGTCGGCAAATTCGTTGAATTTTTCGGTTCCGGACTTGCGACGCTGCCGCTGGCCGATCGCGCCACCATTGCCAACATGGCGCCCGAGTACGGCGCCACGTGCGGCATCTTCCCCATTGATGAAGAGACGGTTCGTTACTTGCGACTTTCCGGCCGCGAGGATCAGCAGATCGCGCTCGTGGAGGCCTATGCGAAGGAACAGGGGATGTGGCGCGATCCGGCAGCACCGGCGGCGCGCTACACGGACGCACTCAGCCTCGACATGGGGAGCGTTGAACCGAGTCTCGCCGGCCCGAAGCGTCCGCAGGATCGGGTGACACTGAAAGCGGTGCGCCAGGTCACCGCTGAGAAGCTCAGGGAAATGCAGGCGACGCGCAAAGGCGGCGCCGGCAATCGCACCGCTTCGGTGAATCACAACGGCAAACCCCTCGAACTTGGCGACGGTGCCGTGGTCATCGCGGCGATCACCTCCTGCACCAACACCTCCAATCCGTCGGTTATGGTCGGCGCCGGACTGCTGGCGAAAAAGGCGTGTGCGCGCGGCCTCACCGTGAAGCCCTGGGTCAAGACCAGCCTCGCCCCCGGCTCGCTGGTGGTGCGCGACTACCTGGACAAGGCCGGACTGACCACCGCCCTCAATGAACTTGGTTTCAACATCGTCGGTTACGGCTGCACCACGTGCATCGGCAACTCCGGCCCGTTGCCTGATGCCATCAGCGAGGGCATCAAAAAAGAAGATCTTGTGGTCAGTGCCGTGCTGTCCGGCAACCGCAACTTTGAAGGCCGCGTGCACGCGGAAGTGAAGATGAATTACCTGGCATCGCCGCCGCTGGTGGTGGCTTACGCCATCGCCGGCAGCATGCTGGTCGATCTGCAGAATGATCCGCTTGGCACGGACACCGCGGGCAAGCCGGTATACCTGCGCGACATCTGGCCGAGCCAGAAGGAAATCAACGACGCCATGGGAGCCGCAATAAATTCCGACATGTTCCGCAAGAGCTACGGCAACGTGTACAAGGGCGATGCGCGCTGGGCCGGCCTCAAGGTGCCGACCACGAACCGGTACGGCTGGCGCAATGACTCGACCTATGTGCAGAACCCGCCGTACTTCTTCGGCATGAGCAACTCGGCTCCGGGGATCCAGCCGATCCAGGGCGCGCGCGTACTGGCGAAGCTGGCCGACAGCATCACGACCGACCATATTTCTCCCGCCGGAAACATCAAGAAGGACAGCCCGGCAGGCCGTTACCTGGTGGAGCATGGCGTCGCACCTGCAGACTTCAATTCCTACGGCTCCCGCCGCGGCAACCATGAAGTGATGATGCGCGGCACCTTTGCCAACATCCGGCTGCGCAACCTGCTGCTTTCCGGCGTGGAGGGCGGTATGACGAAACACCTGCCCTCCGGCGAGCAGATGTCGATCTACGACGCGGCCATGCGCTACCAGCAGGACAAGGTGCCGCTGGTGATCCTGGCCGGCAAGGAATACGGCACCGGCTCGTCCCGTGACTGGGCCGCCAAGGGCACGCTGCTGCTGGGCGTGCGCGCGGTGCTGGCCGAGAGCTTCGAGCGCATCCACCGCTCGAACCTGGTCGGCATGGGCGTGCTGCCGCTCACCTACCGCGACGGCGAGAATGCGGACTCACACGGCCTCACCGGCCTTGAGGTCTACGCCATCGAGGGCCTCAGCGAAGGCGCCACGGAAGTGGCCGTGGTTGCCACCGACAATGCCGGCAAGGCGAAACGCTTCCAGGCCAAGGTGCGCGTGGACACGCCGAAAGAGTGGGAGTACTTCGTGAACGGCGGCATCCTGCACTACGTGCTGCGCCAGTTGGCGGCGTGAGGGGTGCTTGAGTGCCCTCACGTCCGGCACCGGGAAATACACGTCAATTGCGATGCCAGAATTTTTTATAAAGCTGCAGGGCTAAAAAACACCATGTCGTTGATTTCATTACAACCCGGTTTCTTATCCAGCCGAAATACGGGATGGCGTTCCGTATTTCGGCAGGATAATTCCAGTTGGGCCGCGCAGTACACAAGGACTGAGCCATGATCCACGAAGGTAGCTGTCATTGCGGGAAGATCGCTTTCGAGGTCGAAGGCGACCTGTCTCAGATTATGGAGTGCAACTGCACTCACTGCAGTAGAAAGGGCTACTCGCTCTGGTTCGTGCCCAGAGAACAGTTGAAGCTCAAAACACCGGAAGCCACCCTCAGCACCTATACATTCAACCAGCACGTGATAAGGCATCACTTCTGCGGTGTTTGCGGTTGCGCGCCTTTCGGATTTGGAAAGGATCCAAAGGGCCAGGACGTCGCCGCAGTGAATGTTCGCTGCCTGCCGAACGTGGATCGTTCACAATTGAAGGTCATTCAGTACGACGGCCTCAGCAAATGAACAGCGTGGCCCAACCAGCAATTCCACCGGACGCAGCCGCCTTGCGGCGGCTGTTCCCTCGTTCGCTTACGCTCACTCGGCGCTGGTGAACTGCGACGCTG
>JACORW010000096.1 GCA_016179185.1 Gammaproteobacteria bacterium
CGGTTGCGGGCCGCCTGCCGCGCGGCGAAAGTCGAGGTTCTATGACAGATGCTGACCGATTCCAATCTCTGCTCCGCCGACGAGCGCGCCGCGAAGCGTCGGGGCAGGAAGCATACGCCGGCTTTTACGCGCCAGGAGCTGCGCTGGTCGCACTGGACGCAATTGACGGCCGACAAGGGCTCAAGGCAGTCAAGGGAGAAGTATTTCCGTTTATAAAATAGATTGTAATTGCGGAGGGATGCTCAGTAGTTGACCGAGGGGAATGCCGGCCCTAAGTGGCCTTTCATGCTGATTGTGCCAAGATAAAATCCGAAGATTGATGGGGGCACTCAAATGCGTAACGTCGCGACCCGCGTGAAATCATTCGTGCTTGCCGCGCTGCTAATCATGGGTTGCGTGATGCCGGCAGTAACCCACGCCGAACGAATCACACCGGACCAGTTGCCGGAGCAGATGCGGGACTGGGTGGAGTGGGTGCTGTTTCCCCAAAAAGAAATCACCTGCCCGTTTTTGTACAACCAGTTTGCCCAACATCACTGCGCCTGGCCCACGGCGCTGGAACTTGATCTGGATGAAAACGGCGGCCGCTTCCGGCAGCAATGGCAGGTGCACATCGAGGGCTGGATATTCCTGCCCGGAGATGCGCGCCGCTGGCCGCAGCACGTGCGGGTTGACGATGCGACGGCAGGTATCACGGCGCGGAACAACCGGCCCGCCGTGCGTATCGCCGCGGGCCGGCACACGGTCGGCGGGGAATTTCTGTGGGACGAACTGCCGGAGTCGCTCCCGATCCCGCGCGATACCGGGCTCGTGACGCTGCGCGTGTCGGGGCAGATCGTGCCGGCCCCGATCGTGGATGACGCCGGGAATGTCTGGCTCCGCGATCGTGTCACACAGACGGCGCAGGCCGAGGTCGGAGATCGATTGAAGGTGCAGGTGTTCCGGCGCGTCGTGGACGACATCCCGTTGCGGCTGGTGACGCGCATGGATATAGAGGTGTCGGGCACGCAGCGCGAAGAAGTTGTCCATGGCGGTTTGCCCGCGGAGTTCATTCCGCTGCAACTTGACAGCCGGCTGCCGGCGCGACTGGAGCAGGACGGCGGGCTGCGCATGCAGGTTCGTCCCGGCCACTGGTCGCTGGAAGTGACTTCCCGTCACTCGGGTCCGGTCACGCAACTGGCATTGGGCGAAAACGCCGCGCCCTGGCCGCAGGACGAGGTGTGGGTGTTCGAGGCGCGCAATCATCTGCGCCTGGTGGAGATCGCGGGACCGGCAAACGTGGATCCGGCGCAAACGACGGTGCCGGAGCAGTGGCGCCAGTTTCCCGCGTACCTGATGCAGCCCGGCAGTGAAATGAAGTTCAACGTCATCCGGCGCGGTGATCCGGAACCGGAGCCCGATGCGCTGACGCTGAATCGGAACCTGTGGCTGGATTTTGACGGCGGCGGTTACACGATCCAGGACACGATCAGTGGCCGGATGACCCGGGGCTGGCGCCTGGAGATGAATGCCCCCACGCAACTGGGGCAGGCGACACTGGACGGCGAGTTGCAGTTCGTTACGGCCCGGGTTGATTCCGGCAAGTCCGGCGTCGAAGTGCGGCGCGGGCAGATCACGTTGAGCGCCGACAGCCGCTATGAGGCGTCGCGATCGCGCATGCCGGCGGCGGGATGGGACCAGGATTTCCAGCAGGCGGGTGCGACGCTGCACCTGCCGCCGGGCTGGAAACTGCTGGCCGCCGGCGGCATAGACAACGTGCCGGATACCTGGTTCAAACGCTGGACGCTGCTGGATCTGTTTCTGGTGATGATCGCGGCGCTGGCCGTGCGCGGACTGTGGCACTGGAAGGCGGGATTGCTGGCGCTGGGCACGCTAGTGTTGATCTGGCATGAGCCCGGCGCGCCCCGGGCCGTGTGGCTGCACGCGCTCGCTGCCATCGCGCTGCTGCGCGTGTTGCCCGAAGGGTGGTTCCGCTCCGGCATCAGGTGGTATCGCAATCTGGCGCTGCTCGCGCTGGTGGTGATTTCCGTTCCGTTCATGGTGGATCAGGTGCGACTCGGGCTGTATCCGCAGCTTGAGCAGCCATTGATTCCCGGATTCGCCGGCGGGGCCGTGGCGCCCGCTGCGCCGGTACCGATGGCACTGGAAGAAGCGCATTTAGCAACCGAAATGGCTGTGGCGCCCGGGGCAGCCATGGAGGCGATTGAAGCATCCAAGGACAAGGCCGCGCGCATGATGAAGCGGGAAGCGAAGGAAATTGCAGTGGATGCAGCGGCATTGAAGCAGGAACGGGCGCGGCTCAGGGAGATCGATCCGGATGCCCTGGTACAGACCGGCCCCGGACTGCCGAACTGGCAATGGCGGCGGATCCCGCTGGGATGGAACGGCCCGGTGCACCGGGATCAGCAGATGACGTTCACGCTGCTTTCGCCGACCATGAACCTGGCGCTGAACATTGCGCGGGTGTTGCTGGTCGCGGTGCTGGCTCTGGTTATCGCGGGCGGCCGGCTGCCGGCCTGGCCGCGCATGCCCGCGGCATCCGCGGCGCTGCTGCTCGCAGCGCTGGCGCTGCCGCTGTTGTGGCTGCAGCCGTTGCCGGTGCGCGCCGACATTCCGGACGAGAAGATGCTGGAGGAGTTGAAGAACCGGTTGACCGCCGCGCCGGAGTGCCTGCCGGAGTGCGCGCAACTGCCGCGGCTGCGCGTGGAGCTGGATCGCGACATGGTAACCGTGCGTGCCGAGATCCACGTACTAGACGACGTGGCCGTGCCGCTGCCGGCGCGCGCGGGTCTGTGGCTCCCCGCGGAAGTCAGCGTGGATGGAACGGCGGCGGCCGGGCTGATGCGCGGCAGTGACGGCACACTGTGGGTCCGGCTGGAGCCCGGTGCGCACCAGCTTGTTTTGCGCGGTCCGCCGTCCGCCGCGGCGACGTTTCAGATCCCGTTGCCGCTTGCGCCGCGTCGCGTGGAAGCGAGCACATCAGGTTGGAGTGCGGAAGGGATCGCCGGCAATCTGCCGGTGGGCGGGCAGTTGCAGTTCACGCGCGTGAAGGCTGCCGGACGCGAGGAGTCCGTGGCGGAACTTCAGCCCGGCGAACTGCCGCCGCTGGTGCGGATCGAGCGTACTTTGCGGCTCGGTCTGGAGTGGCGCGTCGAGACACGCGTCCTGCGCGTGTCCCCGCCGGGCACGCCGGTGGTTATCAACGTACCGCTGCTGGCCGGTGAATCCGTGCTTTCCGATGACGCGAAGATCGACAAGGGCGGCGTGCTGGTGAACATGGCGGCCCGGGACTCCCAGTTCGCATGGCAGTCGGCGCTGGAAAAGGCGCCGGCAGTCACCCTTAGCGCGGCGGATAGCACCGCATGGACCGAGGTGTGGCGCGTGGACGTCAGTCCCATCTGGCACGCGGACCTGTCCGGCATCGCCGTTGTGCACCATCAGGATCCGGAGGGCCGCTGGCTGCCCGAGTGGCGTCCCTGGCCCGGCGAATCGGTGACGCTGTCCGTTACACGGCCTCGGGGTGTCCCCGGTCAGACGCTGACTGTGGACCAGGTGGAACTCACCGCGCAACCGGGCCGGCGCGTAACGGATACGACCGCGACGCTGACGCTGCGCAGCAGCCGGGGCGGGCAGCACACGCTGCAGCTTCCGGAAGGATCGACACTGCAATCCGTCACCATCAATGGCATCGCCCAGCCCATCCGGCAGGAAGACCACAAGGTGACGCTGCCGCTGGTGCCGGGCACGCAGACGGCATTGTTGACGCTGCGCGATCCCTCCGGTATCAGCACGTTGTTCCGCAGTGCGGCGCTGGACGTGGGCGCGCCCAGTGTCAACACGCGCATCCACGTCACGTTGGGACAGGATCGCTGGGCGTTGCTGCTCGGCGGTCCTGCCCTGGGCCCGGCGGTGTTGTTCTGGGGCGTGCTGTTCGTCGTAGTCCTGATCGCAGTCGGGCTGGCCCGGATAAACCTGACGCCCCTGAACACCTGGCACTGGATCCTGCTGGGCATCGGGCTGACTCAGTCCGACATCTGGGTCGGTGTCGTCATCGTGGGCTGGTTGCTGGCACTGGGGCTGCGCGCGCGGCTTGGACCGGAAGTGAGCCGCCTGCGTTTCAATGCCGCGCAGGTCGGATTGTTCCTGCTGACGTTGCTGGCGCTGGCGATGCTGTTTCAGGCCGTCAAGCACGGCCTGCTGGGTTATCCGCAGATGCAGATCGGCGGCAATGGTTCCTCCGCCTATGATCTCCACTGGTACCAGGATCGCAGCGGCGCCGCGTTGCCGCGCGCGTGGATCCTCAGCGTGCCGCTGTGGCTCTATCGCGGACTGATGCTGGCGTGGGCGTTGTGGCTCGCGTTCGCGCTGTTGCGCTGGCTGCGGTGGGGGTGGAACTGTGTAAGCAGCGGGGGTTTGTGGAAGTCCCGGTTTCTGAATGCGCAGCAGGGTGGCGCTTCTCAGGAGTCAGGGGCGAGCGAAAAGTAGAAAGTAAAAAGTGAAAGGTGAAAAAGGAGGAGCGGGATTTTCTCGAAAGTTGAACGTAGGTTCTTCAACTTTTCACTTTCTACCTTCCACTTTCGGCGCTTGTCCCATTTAGATATTGGATAACTTCGCCCCACCACGGTGCCGACGGTTCAGCAGGCCAGTCGTTGTGGCCTGAGTGCGGAAACACCCAGCGTTGCTTCATGGTGGTCAGCGCCGCAAAAAGGCGCTCGCCGTGCCGCGCGGGGATCACCTCATCCCGCGCCGCGATGACCACCGCCACCCGGCCCCCCCAACGATTCAGGTTGGCGATGTTGTCGTACCGGTCGCGCACCATGTAGCGTGCCGGCAGGAACCAGAATGCGTCCTGGGCGATGTCCGGCAGCGTGGTCCACGGCGTGATCATTGCCACGCCGGCCACCGGCACCGTGGACCGCGCCACGGCCGCCGCCGCCACGGCCGCGCCCAGGGATTCGCCGTAGACAAAAATCGGGCCGCCGAACCGGCGCTGCGCCTCCGCCAGGGTTTCAATGGCGTCGGCCACGTATGCCGCTTCGCCCAGCTTTCCCGGCCGCGCGCCGTAGACAGGATATTCCACCAGCAGCACCCGGTAGCCGAGGGGGACGAGGGCATCGGCATAATGTTTGCGATGCAGCGCCAGACCACCGTTGCCGTGAAATACCAGGATGGTGCCGGGAACCGGTTCGGTGGAGGGCGCCGAGATCCAGGCCCGGTAGTTATCGGCATCGGGCCACGGCCGCAGGTCAAGCGCCGCTGCATACTGCAACAGCTCCGGCAGGGTCTCCGAGCCCGGGTGATACAGCAACCGATCCTGGAGGGCGTACATGGTGCCGGCGATCACCGCGGCGTAAAGCGCAACGCGTCCGGCCACCGGCACGCTACGCGTGATCCACCCCGCCGACCGAGACGTCGGTCTTCACCGAGTTGGAAATGAAACACTCGGCGTGGGCGGTGTGATGGAGTTTCGCCTCCTGGTCCGGCGTCGGGCGTTTGTCGCCGCTGAAGACAACCTTGGGGTGCAAACTGACCCGGTTGACCCACATTCTGCCCTGTTCATTCTTGTTCATTGTCCCCACTGCTTCATCGTCATAGGAATCCACCTGGAATCCCTGGCGATACGCCACATACAGAAAGGTCAGCATGTGGCAACTGGACAGCGCCGCGACATAGGCCTCTTCCGGGTCCACATTGGCCGGATTCGACCACGGCACCGGCACGGCGCTCGGCGCAGACGAGGCCGGCACGGTGAGCCCGCCGTCAAAAGTCCAGGTATGGGCGCGGGAGTACTTGCCGCGCAGGAAATCCGGCGAGTCGCATTGCCAGCGAATGTGGGCCTTGTGTTCAGACATGGGCGCAGGTTCTTCGCCAATCCCCAGCAGCGGATCCTGAAAAACCAGAATACTTGCCAGGGATGGGAAATTCTATCCGCGTCGCTGCCGGGAAGCAGTGATTCGCCCGAGCCGTCAGGCTGTGTCCGGATCGGAGATCACGTGCCTGGGCCGGGATCCAGGCAGATAATCTCCTCCATCCCGCCTTCCACGGCCAGCGGCGCGGCCGCCATGCTGCTGGCGGCGCAGACCTTGCCGTCGGGCGTGAATACCAGGTCCCGCAGAAAGATGCCCCGGGTCGGCAGCGGGTAGGAAACGAACCGCCCGGTCCCGGGGATGAACCGGAACAGGCGGTCGGACATGTTTGCCGTGATCCACACATCCTGCGCACGCGGATGGATGCCTACTGAATAGGGGGCTTCCACTTCTCCTTCGGACAGCGGCGGGATCCTGAAGTTGCGGTATTTCATGGTCCCGGTGTCCAGCGCAACCAGCTCGCCTGTGCCGAAGGAGGGTATCCAGAGCGTGCCGTCCGCGGCAAAGCGCATCCGGCGCGGCCCAATCACCGGCGGTTCGAATTCTTCCACCTCGAGGGTTTGCGGATTGACACGCCCGATGCGGTTCGCCATCAGGCGTGAGTACCATACACTGCCGTCGCCGGGGTGGATATCAATGCCGTAGGGCATCAGGATCGGGATCTCCGGGCGATCGCTGGTCGTCGGCAGATCGATCAGCGTCATTTCCCCCGTGCCGGGGTTGAAGCGCCCAAGCTGATTGGACACGCCCAGCGTAAACCATGCCATCCCCTTCCGGTCGAACCGGATCGTATGTGGATACATCGCCTTGCCGCCGATGTCATGCCCGTCATAGGTCCGGGTGGCCGGATCGAAAACGCCGATCTGGCCGCTGACTGTGTCCGTCGTGTAGAACCTGCGGTCGGGACCCTCCTGCAGGCTGTGCGGTCCCCGGCTTACCGAAAGACTGAACGGATTGGGGTTGTTGAACAGCGCCAGAAATTTCCCGCCCACCGGGATGCCGCCATCCGGGATCGCGAATGTCTCGGTCTGGTTGGTGCGCGGATCGGTGATGTAGATCAGATCCTTTCCCTGGTCCACGGTGTAGAACCTCCCATCGGCGGCGTGATACTCCACATCATGGGCAATCACCGCGTCGGGCAGCTTCCATTGCGTGATGCGCGCAGCAAACAGCGCGACATCAACGGGATGCTGCTGGCGTACCGCGAGCGGCGTGCCGTCAAACGCCTGTGCCAGGACCCGTGCATAACGTTCAATCCGCTGCGCGTCGGCAATGCCGTAGAAGCCGAGCATGCGCGTGGCGATCGCATGCCACCGGTCCGGCGTGCGCGGCGCCCGGGTATAGGCGTTTCCGAGCTGGTGGCAGGTCAGACACTCAATCTGGAAGAAGCCACGCTCCCTGGGGTCGTCGAACCGGATGCGGGCATAGTGCGCGCTGGCCGTGAGC
>JACORW010000099.1 GCA_016179185.1 Gammaproteobacteria bacterium
GGAGGTCAAAACCACCGCAGTCTGGTCGACTTATCCACAGGCGCGTAGTACGCTGCGCCGCTCAGGGCCTGGTCAATTTTCAATCGGCACAGGCGGTCAGTTTTCACTCGGCGCCAACAATTGATGCTGCCCTTGACCTTCTCGAAGACGAGATCGTTCCCCTCACAAACATGCCTGGGGCCGCGGGTTCGCGCAGAGCCAGGAGGCTTGTTCTCAAACGCTTTCCTTAACCTGTTGTCGTCCGGGAGCTTCCGGAAGAAGTTGTCGTTGTCGCTGTAGCTCATCACTCTCGGCGCCCAGGCTATTGGCGGGATCCTTTGCGCACCTAGACGCGCATCAGGCGCGCGCGTCAGCGCGTCGCTTGGAAGCGCGTGTTATGCAGCGGAAACATTCAGTCTACGAACCCGTTTCAAATTTACGCGCAACCGTGCTTGCCAGAGATCGTACTGGTCCTGCATCGCAAGCCAGCTTTCCGGAGACCTGCCGAGTGCCTTGGACAGTCTCAACGCCATCTCCGGGGATATATTGCTCTCGCCATTCAGAAGCCGGGTTAACGTGGATGCCGAAACGTGCAGGCTGTCCGCGACTCTTCGCACGCTGATCTGGTACGGCGTCAGGTAGACCTCCCGGATGAATTCTCCCGGATGAGGTGGATTATGCATGGGCATAAGTGGTAGTCCTCGTAATCCAGCAAGTATGCGTTTCCATCCTCGAACTGAAACGTAATGCGCCAATTTCCGCTGACAGAAATTGCCCACTGACCTTTTCGATCTCCCTTGTGCGGATGCAGGTGAAATCCAGGGACGGCCATGTCGTCAATTGTCTTGGCGGTTTCCAGCGCAGTCAGCTCGAGACGAACTTTCCGGGCATGGACCGCTTGAATTCCAGCGGTACTGCCTGTCTCATAAAAGCGGCGCAGTCCTTTGTGCCGGAATGATTTGATCACGAGACAATTATACTGTGTTGCACACTACGCAACAATGAGCCCTCGACGCTGCACAACGATTGCCGTGACCGGCGCCGCCCGGGACCTCGCCGCGCAGCGCCGCTATGCGTTCCGGCGTCCGGTCAAGGGCGTGGTTGGGCGTCATCATTCTCCGCTATCTTGTAGCCGAAGTTTGAGAGCATCTTTGTAAGACGAAAATATCGCTTCGATGGCTGCTTCCTGTTCCTTTGTAAACTTTCCAAAGCCGGTTCGATTGGCTTTCAGGTCTGCGCCTGTTGCGAGTGAACCCTCCTTGCGAAGTTTTACCTGCAGGACGTACTCATGTGTGAAGGCGGCCACAGGCAGCAGAATCCTCTTTGCTATTTCCTTTCCAGCGCTCGTTCCTGCAATGAATCCTACATAGCCGGATTCGCGATCCGGGGCCGGACCCGTCAGTGCGACGAATCCAAGATCCCCGCCTGCTGCAACTGCCGCATCGAATGCCTTGTCCCACGCAACGGGGGCGGCAAACACGAACTCGCTGTTGATAAGTGGAGCTGCACTGGCGCCTTCTATCAATAGAATCAGGACTAGTCCAGACGCGACCATGGCATGCAGTCTCATGATGACCCCCGTACCACGTATGACGCCCAACTTATTGCTCAACGGAAAGACTGCTGGTGAGTGTTATATACATGGCGGGTCCAGACTGCGCCGGAAGGGTATTCGGATCAATACGCTGGATTGGGTATGCGTGGAAATGGGTCAATAACAGGGTGCCGGGTTTGCTGATTCCAATAACAGCGCAGTTGGCCTGCCGGTATATTGATATTTCTGCCTCGCAGACTGGGCCAAACTCCTGTGAATTCAGGCCAGTGCATCAGGATCCGAGAATCGGCAGAAAGACGCCCAATCAGTCCACTGCGATCATCACATTTGACGCCTTGATCACGGCATAAGCCTTCCTGCCCTTCCTGAGTTTGAGGCCGTCGGCCGATTGCCGCGAGATGATGGACACCACCCGTGGCCCGCCGCGCAACTCCAGCGTGACCTCGGTGTTCACGGCGCCATGGGTGATATTCAGGATTTTGCCCGGCAAAACATTGCGTGCGCTGATTTTCATACTCCCTCCTGTTCGGGGTGATTGTTACAGACATTCGAGAGCAACCATCGCCTCGTGCGTGCTGAGGAACACCCTGCCGTCGCCCAGGTGCTTCAACAGATCCGTTTTCCCCAGCCGATCCATGACCGGGCCCTTGACCTCGGCAAGGTGCAGTGTCACGCCGGCATCGCGCAGACGATCAATGGTGGTGACCAGCGTCTCAAGCGCGCTGTAGTCAATGAAATTGATCGCGCTGCAGATAAGCACGACGTGCTTCAATTCCTGCCGTTCGGTCGCGATGCGCAACGCCGTTTCCTCCAGCGCATGGGCATTGGCAAAGTACAGACTTTCATCAATGCGCATCGCCAACACGTGCGGGCAGGTGTGCACCTTGAAGCGCAGCACATTGCGATAGTGCTGGGTGTCGCCCACGCGGCCAACGATGGCAATGTGGGGATGCAGCGTGCGCCACAGGAACAAGGCCACGGAGAACACCAGCCCCGTGAGCACGCCGGCCTCCACGTTGACCAGCAGCACCGCGAGAAAAGTCACCAGCGTGGATGCCCCATCGGCTACGTTATAACGCCACGACTCCAGCAACGGCCGCACGTCCATGAGGCTCAGGACCGCAATCATCACGATTGCGGCCAGGACGGCGCGAGGGACGTGATGGAACAAAGGACCGAAGATCAGCACGCACAGCCCCATGCTCAGGGCGGTGATGATGCCGGCCAGTTGGGTATTGCTTCCGGCCGCGAAGTTGACGCCGGAGCGGCCCACGCCGCCGGCCACGGCAAAGGCGCCGCTCAGGCCCGCGGCGAGATTCGCCGCGCCCAGCGCCACCAGTTCACGGTTGGGCAGGACGCGTTGCCGGCGTTTGCTGGCCAGTGATCGCGCCACGGAAATGCTTTCGAGATAAGCCACAAAGGCAATCAATGCCGCGCCCGGCAGCAGCTTCAAGGCAAGCTGCGGATCCGGCGCCGGCACCGCCAGTGCCGGGAGCCCTGCCGGAACCACGCCGACCACCCGCACGCCCTGCTCCATGTCCAGGTCACCGAGCCACACTACGAGGGCGCCCGCGAATACAACGACCAGCGCCCCGGTGCGCGTCGCCACGGAGATCACGGCCTCCGGCACCTTCAGCAGGCGCAGCAGCCGCGCCAGAGGCGCGCGCATCAACATCAGTCCCGCGACCGCACCGATCCCGATGGCGGCGGTGACGGAATTGATGGTTTCCTGATGGCGCAGGAGCTCCCGCAACATCGGGAAAAAGGATTCAGTGCGCGGCATCTGCATGCCCAGCAACGGTTCGATCTGGCTGACCGCGATCAGCAGCGCAGAGGCGTTAATGAAGCCGCTGATGACCGAGTGGCTGAGAAAATTCGCCAGCACCCCAAAACGCAGCAGGCCGGCAAGGACCAGCAACGCGCCCACTTCCCATGCCAGCAGGATGGCGGCTGTGCCATAGGCCGCGCTGCCCGGTTCCGTGTGCGTCCCCACGGTGTTCGCCACCATCAGGGACACGATGGCCACCGGGCCTACCGCCAGGTAACGGCTCGACCCGATGAACGCATACACGATCACCGGCAGGATGGACGCATACAGGCCGTATTGCGGGGGGGCGCCGGCCAGCATGGCGTAGGCCATGGACTGCGGGATGAGCATGACGGTCACGATCAGACCGCCGACCAGATCTCCCGGCAGCCAGTCACGCCGATAATGTGTGATCCATTCCGGCATGCGCCGGACGCGCTCCATTTCGCTATACTCGAAGTGAAAATTCTACACGGGCCGGACTTTTTCCGCCCGCACGAAAGCGGAGGCCGCGATGCCAAGTACTCCTCTGATGCGCGTCGTTCATCTTTTCGCCGGCATGTTGCTCGGCGCCGCCGGCGTTCCCGCGCACGCCGATGAGACCTGCCAGTCTCCCTACATGGCCAAGATCGTCGGGCAGGAGGACTTCGTCTATGTGTGGACCCTGGGTGTTCCGGGCCTGGGCGACGAACAGGACAAGCTCGTAACCGTAGATGTCAATCCGGCGTCGCCGAAATACGGCAGGGTCGTGCACCAAATCTCCGTTCCCGGCCGCAATGAGGCGCATCACGCAGGATTCACCGATGACCGCCGTTACCTGTGGGCAGGCGGCCTCGATAACAGCAGGATCTTCATCTTCGACATGTTCACGGATCCCGCCGCGCCGCGGCTGCACAAAACGCTGGGCGATTTTTCTTCCTCCAGCGGCGGCATCGCCGGCCCGCATACGTTTTATGCCCTGCCCGGCCGCATGCTGATCACCGGCCTGTCAAACGCCCAGGACCGGCACGGCCGCACCGGCATGGTGGAGTACAACAATGCCGGCGAGTACGTGGCCTCCTACTGGATGCCCACGGAAGAGAACCTGGGCGGCGCCACGAAGGCCGGCAGGTTCGCTGACGGCTATGGCTACGACGTGCGCGCGCTGCCGCGCCGCAACGTCATGGTGACCTCGTCCTTCACCGGCTGGAACAACTACATGATGAATCTGGGCAGGCTGATGGCCGATAAGGAAGCGATGGCGCGGTTCGGCAACACCGCCGTGGTGTGGAACCTGCACACGCGCCAGCCGAAGACGGTGCTGGATGTGCCCGGCGCGCCGCTGGAGATACGCTGCGCCTGGGGCTCATACAACAACTACTGCTTCACGACCACCGCGCTGACTTCGAAGATCTGGCTCATCTACGAAGACCGGAAAGGCCAGTGGCGCGGCAAGGCGGTCGCGGACATCGGGGATCCGAAAAAGACGCCGCTGCCCGTGGATATTTCCATCTCCGCGGACGACGCGCTGCTCTGGGTCAACACCTGGAACGACGGTATGACGCACGTCTTTGACGTCAAGGACCCATACGGGCCGATGGAGATCTACACCGAGAAAATCGGTGCCCAGGTGAACATGCTGTCGGAAAGCTGGGACGGCAGGCGGATCTATTTCACGTCTTCGCTGCTCGCCAACTGGGACAAGACCGGGGCGCCCAAGGGCGAGGATCTGCAGTTCTTCAAGGCCTATACATGGGACGGCAAGAAGCTGACGCACAGGTTCACGGTGGATTTCTTCGGGGAAAAGCTGGGACGCCCGCACCAGATGAACCTGGGTGCCTATTCCCTGTACGCGCAGCGGCGTCCTGCCGACTCGTTGGCGGTCCTGCGTTGAGCATCGGCGCGGCATTCGCACGCGTCGCGATGGCGCACCGGGTGGCGTGGCTGATCGCGCTCGCCGGATCGCCCGCCGTCGCGGCCCATCCCGAGTCTCACGCCGCCGTTGTGCATGCGCCCGCTCCGGCCCGTGCTCCGGGGTATGGCGATCTCGGCTTCGAGGCGCCTGCGCCGGGCACCTACGGCCTGCCTTCCCTCGGATACGCCGCGGATGGTCTCATTCTCGACGGCGCCGGACAGCCGCGTCACCTGCATGACCTGATGTCAGGGAAAGTAGTGCTGCTGAGCTTCATCTACACCGGTTGCAGCGATGTCAACGGCTGCCCGCTGGCCACCTGGGTGCTGGGCCGCGTGCAGACACCAGTCTCGACAAACCCGATACTCAGGGAGCGCGTGCGACTGCTGACCTTGAGCTTCGATCCGGCGCGGGACACGCCGGCCAGGATGCAGGACTACGCGACGCACTTCCGGCAAGCGGAATTCGACTGGCAGTTTCTGACCACCACCGGGGAATCCCGGTTGCTGCCGATCCTAGAGGCCTACGACCAGCGGATCAGCCCGGAGCGCGACACCGGCGGGGGGCTCACCGGCAACCTGTCACACCTGCTGCGGGTCTATCTCATTGATGAGCAGCGCCGCATCCGCAACATCTACAATGCGAATTTCCTGCATCCCGATATTCTCCTGAACGATCTCCAGACCGTAATCGGGTCCGGCAATTGAGTTGCGCGGCGCCACCCGCCCGGCTGCGTCCTGTGGACCGACGCGAGGGATCCTGTTTCGCGGACCCTGTGAGGCCAAGGATGGCCGAACGGGAGCCTACATGGACGTACTTGCCGGCGTGTCCGCGAAACAGGAACCGGAGCGGCGGACAGACGGCCCCGATCCCCACCGGGTGGCGCAGAGAAGGAAATAGCGAGCCTGCGGGCCCGTCAGAATTATCGCGATGAGGTAACCAGCCGGATCAGGCTGGTTCAACGAACTTCGTGTTATGAGGGAAGAACCACTCGTGGCCCTTGAGCATGTAGTGCCAGTAGAAGAACGGCAGGCCGGTTACCTTGATCCACCAGTTCACCCAGCGCTCCTTGCTCGGGTCAAGCGGGAAGGTCGGCGTCACCTTGCCGCCGTAGATGAACTCCGCCATCAATACCTTGCCGTATGCCGTGGTCAGCGGACAGGATGCGTAGCCGTCGTAACCCGGATCGAGCTGCCCGCCGCGGATCAGCGTCAGGAGATTGCGCACCACTACCGGCGCCTGCTTGCGCACGGCGGCCGCGGTCTTGGAGTTCGGCGTCGAACTCGCATCGCCGAGGGAGAACACGTTCGGGAAGCGCACGTGCTGCATCGTGTTCTGATTGACTTCTACGAAACCGGCGGCGTTAGCCAGCGGGCTCGATTTCACCGCGGCCGGCGGCGACTGCGGCGGCGTCATGTGCAGCAGGTCGAATTTCAGTGACAGTTTCTGTCCCTGCTTCTCGCCGCCGACGATGTCGAATGTGGCGGTGCGCGCACCACCGTCCACCGCCACCAGGTTATGCTGGTACAGGACGTTGATCTGATAACGCGCTGCGACCTTGACCAGTTCTTTGGCGAAAAACGGCACGCTGAAGATGGCCGGTGCGTCGGTCAGGAAGTAAAGTTTGCAGGACTTGAGGATGCCTTTTTTCCGCAGATAATCGGCCGCCAGGTACGCAATCTTCTGCGGCGCCCCGGGGCATTTGAACGGCAGCGGCGCCTGGGTGAATACCGCCGTAGCGCCGGAACCCAGATTTTGCAGGCAGCTCCACGTATCGGCGGTGTACGCGGGATCGTAATTGCTGCACACCCCGTTTTGACCCAGCGTCTCCTTTGCCCCGGCGATCTTTTCCCAGTTGAGTTCCAGTCCCGGACAGACCACCAGATAATCGTAGGCAAGCGTGCTGCCCGAGCTGAGAGAGATCCGGTTTTGCGCCGGATCGAACCCGGTGGACTTCTCCCTGATCCATTCCACGCCGCGCGGGATCAATTTCGCCTCGGGTCGCCGGGTGCTGTCGAATTTGTACGCGCCGGCCCCCACCAGCGTGAAGGCGGGTTGGTAATAATGGTTTTCCGAAGGCTCTACCAGCGTGATGTCCAGTTTCGTTCCCGCCGCCCTGCGTACCAGGCTTGCGGCCACCGTGATCCCCGCGCTGCCGCCGCCGACAATGACAACGTGTTTGCCTTCGCCCGCCATGACTCAGCCCCCGCCCGTGCCGGCGCCCAAGCGCCCGTTAAATGGAGTATACCGCCAGATCCCGGTGACATCAGTCACGGCTCGGACAACATGCATCCGCAGGCCCATGCTCCCTACCGGTAGGACATGCGAATCGCTACAATCCGCGTCCCTTCAACGCATTAGCCACGGCGCACTTCGGACCGGAATCACGTTCAGGCACAAATATGGCGAGCCCGGCTCAGGCAATATCCGCACCAATTGCAGGGTTATTGCGCGAAAGGATCCTGCTTCTGGATGGGGCGATGGGCACCAGCATTCAGCAACTGCGCCTCGGCGAAGCGGACTACCGGGGCCGGCGCTTCGCCGCGCACGAACGTGACCTGAAGGGCAACAACGATGTCCTGTCACTGACGCAGCCCGAGGTCATCCGCGAGATTCACCGCCGCTACCTGCTGGCGGGCGCGGACATCATCGAGACCAACACGTTCAATTCCAACGCCGTTTCCCAGGCGGACTATGGGCTCTCTGCCATTGCCCGGGAACTCAACCGGGCGGCCGCGGAACTCGCCCGTGGCGTGGCGGACGAAGTCGCCGGCAAGCCCGCGGACAGACCGCGCTTCGTCGCCGGCGTTCTGGGCCCCACCGGAAGGACCGCGTCCATTTCCCCGGACGTCAATGACCCCGGCGCACGCAACATCACGTTCGAAGCGCTGGTGGAGGCCTACGCCGAAGCCACGCTGGGGCTGCTGGATGGCGGTGTGGATTTGCTGCTGATCGAGACTGTTTTTGACACGCTGAACGGCAAGGCCGCGATCTTCGCCGTCGAGCAGTGCTTCGAAGCGCGCGGCCGGCGCCTGCCGGTGCTGATTTCCGGCACGATTACCGACGCCAGCGGCCGGACGCTGACCGGGCAGACGCCGACGGCGTTCTGGTATTCGGTACGCCATGCGATGCCGCTGTGCATCGGCCTCAACTGCGCGCTGGGCCCGAAAGAACTGCGCCCACACGTGGAGGAACTTGCCGGCGTCGCCGACACCTTTGTCTCGGTGCATCCCAATGCCGGACTGCCGAACGCCTTCGGCGGCTACGACGAAACACCGGAATCCATGGCGAACGTGCTGGGAGAATTCGCGCGCAGCGGATTCGTCAACCTGGTTGGCGGCTGCTGCGGCACGACGCCGGAACACATTCGCGCCATCGCCGAAGCGGTGCGCGGCTGCCGGCCGCGTGCCATCCCCGAATCGCCGCGTTATTGCCGGCTCAGCGGCCTGGAGCCCCTGACGCTCCGGCCCGAGACAGGATTCATCAACATCGGCGAACGCACCAATGTCGCCGGCTCGCCGAAGTTTCTGCAACTCATCCAGGAAGGCAATCTGGAGGGGGCGGTGGAGATTGCCCGCCAGCAGGTGGAAAACGGCGCCCAGATCATTGACATCTGCATGGACGAGGCGCTTCTGGACAGTGCGGCACTGATGCGCAGGTTTGTGAACCTGGTCGCCTCCGAGCCGGACATCAGCCGCGTGCCCCTGATGCCCGATTCCTCCAGGTGGGAGGTGATCGAGGCCGGGCTGCGCTGCATGCAGGGGAAGGGAATCGTCAATTCCATCAGCCTCAAGGAGGGGGAGGAGAAATTTCTCAAACACGCCCGGCTGGCGCGCCGCTACGGCGCGGCCGTGGTCGTGATGGCGTTCGACGAACGCGGGCAGGGCGACACCACGGATCGCCGCTACGAAATCTGCGCCCGCTGCTACCGGCTGCTGACGGAGAAACTGGGATACCCGCCGGAGGACATCATCTTCGATCCGAATATCCTCACGGTCGGCACCGGCATCGCGGAACACAACAATTATGCCGTGTCATTTTTCGAGACGACGCGCCTCATCCACCAGCATCTGCCCCACACCCTGGTGAGCGGAGGGCTGAGCAATGTCTCGTTTGCGTTTCGCGGCAACAATCCGGTGCGCGAGGCGATGCATACGGCGTTTCTGTTTCACGCCGTGCAGGCCGGAATGAACATGGCCATCGTCAATGCCGGGCAACTGGCTGTGTATGCGGAGATCCGGCTGCTGCTGCTGGAGCGGGTGGAGGACGTGCTGCTGAATCGCAGACCCGACGCCACCGAGCGCCTGGTGGAGTACGCGGAAACGGTCCGGGATCCGGAGCGCGGTCCGCAGACCGATGTCGCTGCGTGGCGCACGGAGCCGGTTCAGCAGCGACTGGTCCATGCGCTCGTCAAAGGCATTGCGGACTTCATCGAGCACGACGTGGAGGAGGCCCGCCTGTTGTCCCCGCGTCCGCTCGATGTGATCGAGGGCCCGTTGATGGACGGGATGAACGTGGTCGGCGATTTGTTCGGTTCCGGCAGGATGTTTCTGCCCCAGGTGGTCAAGAGCGCCCGGGTGATGAAGCGCGCCGTGGCGCAGCTGATTCCGTATATTGAGGCGGAAAAGGCCGCCGGCGGCGGCCGCAGCAGCAAGGGCCGCATTGTGATGGCAACCGTAAAGGGGGATGTGCATGACATCGGCAAGAACATCGTCGGTGTCGTCCTTCAGTGCAATAACTTTGAGGTGCATGATCTGGGTGTGATGGCGCATTGTGAAACCATCCTGGCCAAGGCGCGCGAGATCGGCGCCGACCTGATTGGCCTGTCGGGGCTCATCACGCCGTCGCTGGACGAGATGGTGCACGTTGCCCGCGAGATGCAGCGGCTCGAGTTCACGATCCCGCTGTTGATCGGCGGCGCCACGACCTCGCGCATGCACACGGCGTTGCGCATAGCGCCCGCCTACGCCCACGGTGTGGTACACGTCAAGGACGCCTCGCGCGCCGTGGGTGTCGTGCAGGCGCTGATCAGCACGGAGCGGCGCCGCGAATTTCTCGAGCAGACCGCACGCGACCATGAAGTACTGAGAAACCGGCACCGGCAGCGCCAGGACACGACCGCGTGGCTGACGCTTTCGGAGGCCCGGGCGAACAAGTTCAAACCCGATTGGCCGGCTTGCACCCCGCCGGCGCCGCGCCGGCCGGGCGTGCATGCGCTGCGCGACTATCCCCTGGCGGAGCTGGTTCCCTACATTGACTGGACGCCGTTTTTCATGACCTGGGAACTGGCCGGAAAATTCCCGCGTATCCTTGACGATGCCGTGGTCGGGGAGTCCGCCCGGAAACTGTATGAGGATGCGCGCGCGATGCTGGATCGAATCATTGCGGAGCGCTGGCTGCGGGCCGCGGCGGTGATCGGGCTGTTTCCGGCGAACAGCGTCGGCGACGACGATGTTGAAATCTACACCGACGAGTCGCGCCAGGGGATCCGGGCCACATTGCACACGCTGCGCCAGCAGCAGCGCCGGCCGGACGGGCAGCCGAACCTGGCACTGGCCGACTTCATTGCGCCGCGGGAGTCCGGCCTGCCGGATCATATGGGCGCCTTTGCGGTCACGGCAGGGCTCGATATCGAGGGCAAGCTGGAAGAATTCTCCCGTTCCCATGACGACTACAGCGCCATCATGTTGAAGGCGCTCGCGGATCGTCTGGCAGAGGCGCTTGCCGAACGCATGCACGAGCGTGTACGGCGGGAATTCTGGGGATATGCATCCGGCGAGCAGTTGGGCAATGAAGCGCTCATTGCCGAGCGATACGTCGGCACCCGACCCGCGCCCGGTTACCCGGCCTGTCCCGATCACACCGAGAAACGGGAACTGTGGCAGTTGCTGGACGTGGAAGCACATGCCGGCATCACCCTTACGGAAAGCCTGGCCATGCAGCCCGCCGCATCGGTCAGCGGCTGGTATCTCGGCAACTCCCAGGCACGCTACTTCGGCGTCGGACGCATCAACCGCGACCAGGTCCAGGATTACGCCCATCGCAAGGGCATGGAACTGCGCCGCATGGAAGGATGGCTGTCGCCTCTGCTCGGGTATGACCCCGAGGCAATGAATTGACGGCGGAATACTGCAGATGCGTTCACACTGGCCGCTGGCATTGATCATCGCCGCCGCCGCGGGCCATGCCGCACCACGCGGCGAAACGCCTGAGGGTTGGTACCGGCAGGGCGAGAACGCCGCGCGACAGGCCATGCTCGAGCAACCCGTCGCAAGCAGGGCGCGCAACGTCATTCTGTTTCTCGGTGACGGCATGGGAGTTACGACGGTGACTTCGGCGCGCATCCTCGCGGGACAAAGGCAGGGAGGGAACGGCGAGGAACACCTGCTGGAATTCGAACGCTTTCCTTACTCCGCGCTGATCAAGACCTACACGACAAACCAGCAGGTCCCCGATTCGGCCGGCACCATGTCCGCCATCATGACCGGTATCAAGACACTGGACGGCGTGTTGTCCGTGGATCAGGACATCGTCCGCGGCGACTGCGCCTCCGCCCGCGGCCATGAACGACCGACGCTGTTGGAGCAATTCGAACGTGCGGGGCGCGCTACCGGCATCATCAGTTCGGCGCGCATCACCCATGCCACGCCCGCGGCCACCTATGCGCATCTCCCGGATCGGGATTGGGAAACCGATTCGGATCTGCCCGCGGCGGCGGCCGCAGCCGGCTGCCGGGACATTGCGCGCCAACTGGTGGAGTTCGGGCATGGCGACGGTATCGAAGTCATTTTCGGCGGCGGCCGCTCCGCGTTTCTGCCTGCGGAGTCGAGCGACCCTGAATATCCGGCAAAAAAGGGGGCGCGCCGCGACGGCCGCGACCTCATCCAGGTATGGCGGCGGCGCTATCCCGACGGGACATTTCTGTGGAATGGCGCCAAGTTTGCCGCCCTTGACCTCGACCGGCACGGCCGCGTCATGGGTCTGTTTGAACCCTCGCACATGCAATTCGAAGCGGACCGGGAACGGGACACGGGTTCAGAGCCGTCCCTGGCGCAGATGACCGCGACGGCGATCCGGATTCTGAGCCGCGACCGGGACGGGTTCTTTCTCATGGTGGAAGGCGGGCGCATCGATCACGCCCTGCATGGAAACAACGCCCATCATGCCCTGACCGATACCGCGGCATTCTCGGACGCCGTCGCAGCCGCGGTCGGGCTGACTCGCATGGAGGATACCCTGATCATCGTCACCGCCGATCACAGTCATGTCCTGACCATGGCCGGTTATCCCACGCGCGGCAACCCGATTCTTGGGCTGGTTGTCGAAAACGATGCCGCCGGCCGCCCCATGACCACCGCATCAATGGCGGACGACGGCAAGCCCTACACGACGCTGGGGTTTGCCAATGGCCCCGCGGCACGGGTCCCACGGCGCGACTTGCGTGGAATTGACACCGGCGATCCGGGGTTCACGCAAGACGCGATGGTGGCGCTGGAATCCGAAACCCATGGCGGAGAAGACGTCGCGGCCTATGCCCGCGGTCCGTGGGCGCACCTGGTGCGCGGCGTCCGGGAGCAGCACTACCTCTACCACGTGATGCGCCTGGCAGCGCAACTCGATGAGCGATGAATCAGTCGCCGTCCGGATCCGCTGCCTGAGATGGCGAATCCACGGCGGATCTCTGTCGCAGAACGCGGAGCTGGTGGGCGCGCAGTGTCTTCAGGAACAGCACCTGCTCCTGGAGCGGGATGCTCACGGTCCGCATGCCGTGCTTCAGGCGCCGTACCAGGCCCGGCAGGGTCCAGATGACCGCGCGACGCCGGGCTGGATCGCCGAAAACCTTGACCCCGGCAGCCAGGTCGTCCAGTGTTTTCCAGGCACGCCCCCACTCCAGGCTGTTCTTCCCCTTCTCCATTTTGATCAGCGTCATCACCCGCGCCCAGTTGTCCAGCGCGAAATGTCGCACAAAATGCGGCAGCGGGCGTGAGGTGAGGCGTTCCCCGATCAGGCGCAACACTTCCGGATCCCGCGCCGGCTGCGTCGCGGATGCAACGCCGGAACGCGGCATCGGGGGCCGGGCGGGAAAGCTGGCGAATGGCTGGAAGCCGGCTTCCGGCTCCCGGTTGCCGGGTCCGGCGCCCCGAATTCCCTGGCGCGCAAGCAATGCATTGATGTCCCCGTAGACCCGCGGAAGTTCCGCCTCCACATGGCGTTGAAACAGCTCCAGCAGTGCGCGCCTGACCGGCTCACCGGCGGCGACATCCCGGCACGCGGCATTGAAGGCCTCGAGCACAGCGCCCCGTTCAATCGGGTTCCGGCGCAGTGTCACTCCGCCCCGCCGCAGCGTTTCCATGCGTCGGTCTATCTCCAGCAGCACCGATCGGCAGCCAGGCGGTAGCGCCCGAATTCCGTTTTCGGACGCTTCGTCGCGATCGAGCAGGCGCCGCTCAAACACCTCATGGAAGCGATGTTCAAAACGGACCGCAAATTCCCGGCGCCGCTGGCGCAACTCCCGCACCGCATCGAAGGCGTGCGACCCCGGTGCGGACAATGTGCCGTTCACGGTCCGCCTTTCCATTGCCGACGCCACGTCGTCCACGACGCGTGCGACTGTGGCGCAAATCCGCTCTGTCATCAAATCGCGACATTGCCGCAGAACGGCAGGTTGTTGGGTTTGCTCTGGCATCTTTGCGGTATACGCTCTTGCCGGGAAACTGACGCGGGCGCCATATCACCGGCATTCCAGGGCCTTTGCAAGCTGCTTACGGCCGAGTTGCGGACCGGGTCACAATCGAGCTGCGCATTCTGTGACCGGCATCACATCCATGTCCGTGTCGCCTGAAAAATCCGGTTGTGTCGCGAGTAACAGACAAAGAACGATTCCGGAATTCCCCAGGCAAAGATCAAACGATTGATTTGACTGGATATCACAGCGTGGCATGGACCTTGCGCCGGCATCCCGGCACAGAACCCGTTGAGGGACTCCCATGCCGCATGAAGCCTCCAGCAACATTTTCACCGACCCGGCCTTTTCCGATTCCGAGTTTTGCGAGCGCGTGCAGTGCTGCTCCCACGAAGAGCTCGCCCAATGTGTCCGGTTGCTGGGAATGTATCTCGCGCTGTTCAAGCGGCAATTCGGGGAACTGGACGTTTCCGCCTGTGCCCGGTTTGCGGGCAATGACACGTCGGAATATGAGCTGGCGCAATTGATGGCGGAGGGAATGGACGAAGCCAGCGCGATGCTCATGATGATCAAGACCGAATCGCCGGATCCGCGGATGCCCGCTTCTGAAGACGACCCGTTGCTGAACTGACGCTTCCCCAGCCTGCTACCAGTCCGGGCTTGCGTCCAGTCGGGCCGCCTCATCCGGTGCCAGTTCGAGTTTCAACGCTTCAAGACTGTCCCGGATGCTCTGCGGCCGGCTTGCGCCCGGAATCGGAATGATGTGCCCGCCGCCGCGCAACAGCCAGGCCAGCGCCACCTGCCATGGTGTCGCCTGATGTCTGGCGGCGATTTCCACCAGTAACCGCGCCGCCCCGACGCGGTTCTGCCGCCCGTGCCCGCCGACGGGACTGTGCGCCAGAAACGCAATCCGGTTCTGCGCGCAATAATCCACGATGCCGTCCCGGAATGCGCGCTTCATGAACACATGGCATTTGTTCTGCACGCTCACGATGGGCACGATCTTCATGGCCGCGCGGATTTGCGCGACGTTCACATTGGACAGCCCGACGTGTGCAATCTTGCCTTCCTCACGCAGGCGCGCCAGCTCACCGACACTGTCCGCGAGCGGCACGGACGGATCGGGCGCGTGCAGATGATAGAGAAATATCCGGTCCACACCGAGGTCCACAAGACTCTGCTCGCACGACGCGCGCAACCAAGCGGGCGTCCCCCGGACGTCCCAGCCGCTGCCCTCCTTGGTCAGACCGCCCTTGGTGCCGATGATCGTGGAGTTCATGCGTCCCAGCCGGCGCAGGATGCTTCCGATCAACCGTTCGTTATGACCGACATCGTCCGTATCGGTGCAATACACGTTGGCGGTGTCTATGAAATCTCCGCCGCCGTCCAGGAAGGTGCGGACCACGGCTTCGGCCTGGGCCTCGTCCGGGTGGCCCGGCAGCGACAACGGCATCGCACCCAGACCAATGGCCGTGACGCCCACGCCGGTTTGCCCCATGCTGCGCTTCGCTGCGTTCATGCGCTGCCTGTGTCGGTGACCTTGATGACGACAAAGGAAATGTCGTCACTCTGGGGCCTGCCGCCGCGGAACGCCTGCTCCGCGGCCGCCACCCGCTCCCGGATCGCTGCCGCCGGCAAGTGCGAGTTGTCCCGAATCACCGCAACCAGGCGATCCAGGCCAAGCTTCTGTCCGTCCGGATCCTTGGCCTCCCACAATCCATCCGTGGCCAGCAGCAGGATCTGCCCGGCGCGCAGATCGTCGAAGCGGTGTTCCTGATACTGCGCGTCCGCATCTATGCCGAGCGGGATCCCCGCACCCTCAAGCTGGGTAAATGCCGCCGCGCCGGGCTGCAGCAACAGCGGCTCACGGTGTCCGGCGCACGCCCAGCGGAGAGTTCGCTGTCTGACATTGATGGCCAGCAGCAACATGGTCATGAAGCGGCCGCCGCCCACGTCCTCGGTGATCTGCCGGTTCATGTGCCCCAGCAGCTCCGCCAGCGAGTCCGTATCGCGGCCGCGGCTGCGCAGCACGGCCCGGGCGGAGGCCATGATCATCGCCGCCGCGACGCCGTGACCTGACACATCGCCAATCGCCACCACGGCGATGTCGGCGGGCCGGGCGCGCAACTCCAGATAATCGAAATAATCCCCGCCGGTTTCCTCGCAGTAATCACTGTGACCTGCGATCTCGAGCCCGAAATATTCCGGCGTGTGCAACGGCAGCAGGCGCTGTTGCACCTCCATGGCCAGCGCCAGGGATTTGCGCAGGTGCAGGCGCTCGCGCAGGCCTTCCACCATGCGGTTGATGGCATCGGACAGACGGACGAATTCCGGAAACTCCGTCAGCCGGATCTCGGCATCCAGATTGCCGCCGCCGATCCGGCGCACGTGGTCCGACAGCGCCTCGATCGGCCGGGCGACGAAAAGCGCGATCAATATCCCCAGTCCGAGGGAAACGGCGACCGTGAGCGCCGCAATCAGCAGCCCTTGGCCGCGGCCGCTCTTGATGGGCGCAAGAAAGTCATCCGCCGGCACCAATGTCACTGCCAGCCAGCGCAGGTGGCCGAAGCGGCTGAACGGCGCCGCCATCAACATCACCTCGGCACCGCCGACCTCGAATGTATCGCTGAACCGCTGTGGCGTGTCTGCCTCACGCGTGAGTCGATCACTGACGCGCGCGGCCGAGGTCGCAATAAGCGGGTGCCCGCTGGCCGTGGCCGGCAGGCGCTGGCCGGTGGCACCCTCCACCACCGGCACGCCCGCGGACGTGGCCACCAGCAGGCCGTCATGATCCATCACATACGCAACACCGGTGCGGCCAATGGCCAGCGTACGCAGAAAATCGCCCAGATCGTGCAGACTGATTTCCACATCGAATACGCCGAGCATTTCGCCGCTGCGCCCATACACCGGCGCCACAAACGGAACACTCAGCACCGGGACCATGCCGGCTTTGGGCACCCAGGTATAGATGCCACCCCATGCCGGCTCGCCGGCGGCGATGGCCGTCTGGTACCACGGGCGGTTACGCGGGTCATATTCGTAGATCGCGGTTGGCACGTCGGCCAGCCTGCCATCGTCAAACAGGCGAAACTCCGAGGCCCGCGGGTCAACGGCGGGAACGCGAACACCGAACCGGTAACCGTTCTCGCCGGGATAGCGCGACACGAATACGGCGCCACCAAACACATCCCCCCACAGAATCGAACTGACGGTGTCGAAACCACGCATCTGTTCATAAAACGCGTCTCGCCACGATGCCAGATCGTGTCTGTCCCAATGCCCCATCTCAATGGTCTTGCGATTCACCCGGCTGACTCGCTCCGCAATCTCAAAATAATCGCGCATCCGATCCGCGATGCGATCATGAACCTGCGACAGGTTCTGCTCCGCCAGGTTGCGCACCGCCCGGTAGCCATAGACGTGGAACAGGGCCAACTGAGTGCTGACGCTGCCCAGAACGAGCAGCGAAATCAACATGGGCAACGCGACGTGGATAGGGATTCGGAATGTGAGCGTTTGAAGCATGGAGCAGGATCCCGGGATATTGGTAGGATACCGTATGCGCCCGCCCGCGAACGGAGTCACCTCCGGTAACAATGTTACCGCTCCGTCCGCAGTCTCTTTGCGGGAGGCATGCGGCTACTGGCTGCGCCTCGGATTCATCAGTTTCGGCGGACCGGCGGGACAGATCAGCATCATGCACCAGGACCTCGTGGAGAGGAAACGCTGGATCTCGGAGCGGCGCTTTCTGCATGCATTGAATTACACCATGCTGCTGCCCGGTCCCGAGGCGCAGCAACTGGCGACCTACATCGGCTGGATGATGCACGGCGTGCCGGGGGGAATTGTCGCCGGCGGGCTGTTCGTGCTGCCGTCCCTGCTGATCATGATGACGCTGGCGTGGATCTACATCGCCCACCACGACGTGCCGTTTGTCCTGGGGATATTCTACGGCGTCAAACCCGCGGTCATTGCCATCGTGCTGGCGGCGGCCCATCGGATCGGCTCGAGATCCCTGACCACGACCTTCGCCCGCATTGTCGCAGCGCTGGCATTCCTTGCGTTGTTGTCGGGCCATGCGCCATTTCCCCTGGTCATCGCCAGCGCGGCGCTGGCGGGATTTGCCGTCGTCCGGCTGCGTCCGCGCTGGCTCTCCGTGACCGGCGCTCACGCATCCGCCACACAGGATTACGGCCCCGCGCTGATAGACGACGACACACCGGTTCCTCCCCACGCCCGGTTCAACTGGCGCAAGATTGTGCAGATGGCCGGGACAGGATTGTTGTTATGGGCCGCGACGCTGGCGCTGCTCGTGTTCAGCTTTGGCTGGCGCGGCACATTCACGCAGATGGCCTGGTTCTTCACCAAGGCGGCGCTGCTTACGTTCGGCGGGGCCTACGCGGTCCTGCCCTATGTGTACCAGGGAGCGGTGCAGCAGTTCCAGTGGCTGACGGCTGCGCAGATGATCGACGGATTGGCGCTGGGCGAGACTACGCCAGGGCCGCTGATAATGATTGTCACGTTTGTCGGATTCATCGGGGGCTGGAACGCGGCGGTGCCCGCGCCGGACTTGCCCGTGCTTGCCGCCCTGGCGGGCGGATGCACCGCCACGCTGTTCACGTTTCTGCCGTCATTCGTTTTCATCTTTGCTGGCGCCCCCGCGGTCGAGGCCACGCGCCACGAATTGCGGATCAGCGCTCCGCTTGCGGCGATTACTGCGGCCGTGGTCGGCGTGGTGGTAAACCTTGCGGTGTTTTTCGCCCGCCATGTTTTCTGGCCCGGAGGCATGGGTGCCCCCCCGGATCTGATTGCGCTGGCGCTGGGGCTCGTGGCCGTGGTCGCACTGTACCGGTTCCGGCTCGACGTTATCCCTCTGATCGCGTGGGCCGCGGCGGCGGGCTTGACGCTGACCCTGGCCGGGGTGGTGCCTTGAGGTTATTCTGCACCCCTCAACCAGAGTTCAGTCGGCAGCCGGAGTAGCAAACCATGCATCTTGACCTGAATTCGACGCCGCCGAGCGCCGATGAAATCGGGCACGAGCGGATTCGGGTGCAGGCCGAGATCCGCAGCGTGCGTCTGCGCGACAGCCTGGTCACGGCCTTCATTATCGTGTCCGTGTCGGCGCTGCTGGGTCTCGCGGTGTTCTGGGCAACGCGCAATCTGCGCTACGCGGGAATGGCGGCCGCCATCTTTCCTCTCATCGGCGCATGCCTGAGCGTGTTTGGCGTGATCACCGCGGCCGGCTTCCGCAGCACGACAAAACAGATGATCGAGCTGAATCATCGGCTGATCGCCCTCAATCCGATCTCGGAAAACAGCCGGGACGATGTCCCGGCGTTATGCAAAAAGTACCCGGCGGTCGCCCGCTATGTGGAACGCGTGCAAAATTCCAATCGTGACATCACCAACGGTGAGCTGGCCACGTTCTGGGAACTGGATGCCAGCACCGCCGGGCGGCACATGAAGGGATGGGAAATGCGGGGCGGCGAGGCGCTGCCGGATCCGACCGTCGTCAAGACCGTGGACTGGTATTTCGATTTTCTGTCACCGTTTGCGTACCTGCAGTTCCAGCAGTTCCAGCGCCTGCCCCGCAACATCAGGCTGATTTTCAAGCCGGTTCTGTTTGCCGGGATACTGAACCACTGGCAGAGCAAGGGCCCCGCGGAGCTGCCGACGAAGCGGACCTTTACTTACCGGTATGTCACCTGGCTGGGACGCCGGCACGGTATCCCGCTGCGGATGCCGCCGGCACACCCGTTCCCGCCGCTGAAGCCGCTGCGTCTCGCGCTGGCGCTGGATTGCAATCCGGATGCGATCGGGGAGATTTTCAATTTCATCTGGGCCGAGGGCCGAAACCCCGACGATCCGGAGGAATTCAGCGCGCTGGCGAAGCGCCTCGGTGTCAGGGACGCCGCCGGATCCATAAGCCGTCAGACGGTCAAGGACCAGCTGCGCCGCAACACCGACGAGGCCATCGGCCGCGGTGTCTTCGGTGTGCCCACCGCTTGCATTGATGGCGAGCTGTTCTGGGGGTTCGACGCCACCGACATGCTGGTGGAATACCTGCGCAACGCGGAAATGTTCAAGGAACCGGAAATGCGGCGGGTGACGAATTTACCGCTGGGGGCACAAAGAAAAGAATGAAAGTGAAAAGTAAAAAGTGCAAGGAAATCCATGAACCCCGGACGAGTGGTTTATGATCTTTCACTTTTCACCTCTTACTGCTTCTAAATAGCTGTTCCGAATTCCAGATCAAACAGGCGTTCCGATCAAAGGTACCGGAGTTGTGGGGTCGGCCGGTCCCAGGCCGAGTAAACCCGGCCCCACACGTGATCGAGCGGTCCCCCGTCCGCCAGACGGGGATCGAGCCTTCCGCTGGAAGCGTGTAGCAAATTTCAGAACAGTTATTTAGGGAAGCTCTGATTAATATCAGAGCTTCCCGCAGTGCAGGGCAGATGGCGTGCTCCTGCGCCATCTGCATTTCCGCCCTCCCTGGCGGTCAGATGCATGCACTGCGACCGCCATGGACGGCGGGAATGCAGAAACTGCCGGGAGCAAGTTTCTGCCATTTTCAATGACTGCA
>JACORW010000098.1 GCA_016179185.1 Gammaproteobacteria bacterium
GCCCGACCTTCACCTTTCTTGCCGATTCAGCCATTGCACCAAATTCCGGTGACACAATACCGGAACGCCGCATGGCCCGATCTCATGTTGGCAGACACGCCGTATTTCCATCCATAGAGGCTCGTTCGCCGCTTCCATGCGGCTCTACGGTCCGCCAACATGAGATCGGGCCACGCGGCGTTCCGGTATTGTGTCACCGGAATTTGGTGCAATGGCTGAATCGGCAAGAAAGGTGAAAGTCGGTCTGGTGCAGATGCAATGCGGCCCCGATCCCGCCGCGAACGTGGCGCGGGCGCTGGAACTCACGCGCGCCGTGGCGAAGCAGGGCGCGCAAATCATCTGTCTGCCGGAACTGTTCCGGTCGCGCTATTTCTGCCAGACCGAGGATCCCGGGACGTTCGATCTCGCCGAACCCATCCCGGGTCCGACGTCCGATGCTTTCGTGAAACTCGCGGGCGAATTGCAGGTCGGCATCATCGCCAGCCTGTTTGAGCGCCGCGCGCCGGGGCTGTACCACAATACCGTGGCGATTGTGGATGGCCGGCGGGGGTTGACCGGCATGTACCGCAAGATGCATATCCCGGACGATCCGCGCTACTACGAGAAATACTATTTCACTCCGGGCGATCTGGGTTTCAAGGCGTTCCCCCTCGGCAACACCACCATCGGCACCCTGATCTGCTGGGACCAGTGGTACCCGGAGGCCGCGCGGCTGACCGCGCTGCGCGGCGCGGAGATCCTGTTTTACCCGACCGCCATCGGCTGGCATAGGGAAGAGAAGGCGGAGTTCGGGCCACGCCAGCGCGATGCCTGGGAGACCGCGCAACGCGCCCACGCCATTGCCAACGGCTGCTTTGTCGTGGCGGTGAATCGCTGCGGATTCGAGCCGGACCCGGCGTCAAAATCCGGCGGCGGCATTGAATTCTGGGGCTCGAGCTTCATCGTCGGGCCGGATGGCGTCGTGCTGTTCCGTGCGCCGGAGTCGGGCGAAACCGTGCACGCGGCGGAACTCGATCTGGGGCTCATCGCGCGCCAGCGCCACGGCTGGCCGTTCCTGCGCGACCGGCGCATAGATGCCTATGCCGACATAACGCGGCGCTTCGTGGAACCGTGATCCGCCACTGAATTGACGCCCGCAGCGCCCGGGGGCACACTGCCTGGCACGGGCGCGACGCATCGGCGGCGGCCGCCCGCAATCGCAATGGACATCCCGTTTTCTCCGCTCAAGGAAATTTCCCTCGCGGCCGGCGCCACGGTTCTGCGCCAGGCCGACGCCGCCAGTCATGCGGTCACCGCCGGCAGCCCCGCGCTGGAGGTCATGACTGATTTTGCCGTGGTGGACGCCGTGCGTATTTCCGCCAATGTTCCGATCGATACTGCGCTTGAGCAGATGAAGAACGCGGGCGTGCGGCTGCTGTTTGTCATGAATCCCGGCGACGAACTCCTCGGTGTCGTCACGTCCAGGGACATCGAGGGCGAGAAGCCCATGCGCATGCAGCGTGAACTGGGCGTCACGCGCGCCGAAGTGCTGGTGCGCGACATCATGACGCCCCGCGACAACCTCCACGTACTGCTGCTGGAGGACGTCCGGCGCGCACGGGTCGGAGACATTGTCGTAACGCTGAAACGCATGGGCAGACAGCACGCCATGGTCGTGGAAAAAACGGGCGGGCGGACATCCGTGCGCGGACTGTTTTCCACCTCCCGTATCGGCCGGCAACTGGGTGTGGTTCTGGAAGTCGGCGAACTGGCAAAGTCGTTCGCTGAGATCGAGGTCGCTTTGCGCTGATCGAATCCTGTTGACTCCGTGCCGGCAGTTGCCGGATGTTGAGCGTCATGCCGCGCCCACGCAGACGCCGCCCGTTCTGGGCCGACTGGACCGACGACGAACTTCTGGACCTGCGCTTCTGGGATCTCGGACTGCGCGTGGGGCGCGGCGCCATCGCCAGGCGAATGGAGCGGCTGCACGAGGAACTGCGGCTGGCGAAACTCAATTTCCGTCCGCATTACTGGCTGTCCGAGGAATGGTTTTCCCCGGACGGCATCCCCGGCATTGCGATTCCCTTCTATCTCGCGCACCCGCGCCTGACCCGGCTGGAGGCCCAGCAGATGTTTGAAATTGAGGGCGGCACCGAGGAATGGTGCATGCAGTTGCTGCGGCACGAGGCGGGTCACGCCATTGATTCCGCGTTCAAGCTGCATCGCCGCCACACCTGGCGCCGCACCTTCGGCAGCTACGGCCGTTCCTATCCGCAGAGCTACGTGCCGAACACGCGCAGCAAGAACTATGTGCTGCACCTGGACTGGTGGTATGCGCAGAGCCATCCGGCGGAGGATTTCGCCGAAACGTTTGCGGTCTGGCTGCGGCCCGGTTCCCAGTGGTGGAAGCACTACGCCGGCTGGCCGGTGCTGCGCAAACTGGAATACGTGGACGGACTGATGCACTCGATCGCCGGCCGCCGCCCAATCGTGCACTCCCGTCGCCATGTGGAACCGCTGAAACACAACCGGCGCACGCTGCGCGAGCACTATGAACAGAAGCGCCGCCACTATTCGATAAACGTACCGGAGGTCTACGACAGCGAGTTGCGGCGGCTGTTTCCCCAGGGGGTGCCGGGCACCGGGCGCCGGCCGTCAGCGGCCGTATTTCTGCGCCGCAACCAGCACGAATTGTGCGAACTGTGCTCGCGCGGCACCGGCGAGCATCCGTATGTCTTTGCGCAACTGGTCCAGGAGATGATCCAGCGCTGCCGCGCGATGCGGCTGTACCTGACCCGTCCGGCGGAGGACACGCGCGTGGATGTGGCCATCTTCCTGACCACGCACATCCTGACCTACATGCATCGCGTCCGGCACCGGGTCGCCGTATGAAGCCGTTGCGCATCCTGGTGTTGATGCACGTGGACCTGGTGCCGCCGGCGTCCCTGAAGGGGTACACCGAAAAGGAGATCGGCGAGTGGAGGACCGAGTATGACGTGGTCACGACGTTGCGCGAGATGGGCCACGAGGTCCATCCGCTGGGTCTGTACGACGACATGGGCGTTATCCGGCGCGCAATCGAGGAGTGGAAGCCCGACATCGCCTTCAATCTACTGGAGGAGTTCCACGGCAACTCGCTGTTCGATCACCACGTCGCGAGCTACCTGGAACTGATGCAGGTGCCGTACACGGGCTGCAATCCGCGCGGATTGATGCTGGCCCACGACAAGGCGCTGGCCAAGAAGATCCTCTCGTTCCACCGCGTGCGCACGCCCAATTTCGCGGTTTTTGCCCGCGGCCGCCCGATACGTGTGCCGAAGAAACTGCGGTTCCCGATGTTCATCAAATCGCTGGTGGAGGAGGGGTCCTATGGGATCGCCCAGGCCTCCATCGTCAGCGGCGCGGAAAAGCTCGTGGAGCGGGTCGCCTTCCTGCAGAACAAGCTGGATACGCCGGTGATCGCCGAGGAGTACATCGAGGGGCGGGAATTCTACATGGCGCTAATCGGCAACGCGCGCGTTGATGCGCTCACGGTGCTGGAGCTGGTATTCGAGAAACTCCCGGAAGACGTGCCGCGCATCGCCACACGCAAGGTCAAATGGGACTGGCAATACCAGAAGCAGTACGGAATTGACGTGAAGCCGGCGAAGGATCTGGCGGTCGCCGAAAGCGAAGCGCTGCGCAAGCTGGGCAAGCGCATTTACCGGCTGCTGGATCTCAGCGGCTATGCGCGTATTGACGTGCGCGTGACCACAGGCGGGGAGATCTACGTGCTGGAGGCCAACGCCAATCCCGACATCAGTCTTGGCGGGGAGATGTGCATCGCCGCCGAGGCCGCCGGCATGAAATATCCGGCGCTGCTCGAAAAGATTCTGCGCCTGGGACTCGGTTACGACCCGCAATTGCGGAGGTGAAGCTAAGGTTGGCCGGGTAAACCCGGCCCCACAATTACTTCTGATTCCTTTACCGCAGCCCGGAAGCCGGAAAGCCTCGCACGACCTCCACATACTGATCGGATTCGAAGCCGTTGAAGCGGGTTGCGGTCGCGGATCCATAGGCCCCCATCATGCCGAATTCCACCCAGTCGCCCTCGGCGACATCCTCCGGCAGCGGCACGGTCAGAGGCAGTCGATCGGTGGAATCGCAGGTGGGCCCAAACACCACGAATTCCGCATTGGCTCCGCGCAGCAGTTTGCCGGCGCGGAACACGCGTACCGGCGTGGAGATACGGAACATCAGGTGTTCGAGCAGTCCGCCGTAGATGCCGTCATTCAGATAAACGGTCCGGCCGGCGCGGCGATGTTTGACGCGCGTCAACAGCGATGCCGATGCCGCCACCATGCTGCGCCCCGGCTCGCACACGAGCAGTGTGCCGGTTCCGGGGAATTCCCGGCGAAACGCCTTTCCCACGGCACGGAAGTACTCCACCAGCAGCGGCACCTGCGCGTTGCGATACGGGGCTGGAAAGCCGCCGCCCACATTCAGCATGCTGAGCTGCACGCCGGCCGCCGCTGCGAGGGCTGCCGCGCCGGCGATGTATTCGTCATACGCCAGCGGATCGGTGCACTGGGAGCCGGGATGAAAAGTCAGCGCCGGCCGGTAGCCGAGGTTCACGACCTCGCGCAACAGCCTGACGGCGTCCTCCAGGGTCGCACCGAACTTGCTGCTGAGATCCTGCGCCGGCATCACTTTCGGCAGCTTGAAGCGCACGTTCATCTGCACCGATCGGTCACGCCCGGCGATGTCGGCAATCTTGCGCAGCTCGATGGAGTCATCCAGAGCGAAACTGCGCACGTTGAAGTCGCGATACGCGCGGCCGATCTCGTCGCGCGATTTGACCGGGTTGTCATAGAGCAGCGTAGCGCCTGGGGCGAGATTGCGCACCAGCGCGACCTCGCTCATCGAGGCGACGTCGAAATGTTCCATGCCGGCGTCCGCCAGTGCGGCGACGACAGCCGGATGGGCGTTGGCCTTCACTGCATAGGCAGTCGCGCCGGGGAAACCCTGCTGAAACCGCTTCGCCTGCGTGCGCAACTGGCCCTGGCACAGGCAATAAAGCGGATGGTCCGGCGCAACCGCGCTGATCACGTGGGCAGTGTCGCGGTACACGCGCAGGCCGGGATCAAAACGCCCGGGTTCGCGCGCGAGGGAAATCACCTTGTCGGCGGCGGTGCCGCCGGAAGTCTTGTCCGTCATCTCAAGTATTCCTGATGGGTTGCCTGAAAGTCCGTCCAGGGCCTTGGCCTGCCAAGTGCCTGTTTGTTGGGTACAAACGACGGCTGATATTATCCGTTGCATGCCTGCCAATTTCGATATGGATGCTGGTTTATTTGACAGTATGATGCTGGTATTATAACTACTATAATAGGCAAAATGACGGAGTTTCCAATGCGGAAAGGTCCGGGTGAAAGGGATCTGGCGCTGCTCAGGTTGCTGCAGGACAACGCACGCGAGCCGGTGTCCTCGCTGGCGCGGAAACTGGGCGTGTCGCGCACAGCGGTGCAGGAACGCATCAACCGGCTGGCGCGCGACGGAATCATCGAAGGGTTCACGGTGCGCATCGGCTGCGAATGGAGCGCGGGGCGCATTACCGCCATCGTTTCCCTGGTCGTGGATCCGAAATATTCGCCCGATGTCATCCGCGCGCTGGAAAAAATGCCCGCTATCGCGTCACTCTGGACCGTCAGCGGCCGCAATGATTTGATGGCGATGGCGCGCGCGGGTTCCACGGCGGAGATCGATCAGGTGCTGGATGAGGTCGGTTCGCAGCGGGGCGTGACGCGCACGGAATCCTCGATCATCCTGTCCACAAAATTCGACCGGCGCTGAATACCTGATCCGAAGTATGCTTGAGAAACCCGGCGATTGACGCGCCGATTGCAAACGCAATCCTAAGCCTACGCGTCCCGATGCCTGACGTCACCGAAGCAGTCGGCTCCCTGAATACGGCGCTCGAACACGCAGAGCGGTTGCTGCGTTCGAACCCGGCGCTGGCGGTCGAGCAGGCGGCCGAGATCCTGCGGGCAGTGCCCGATCACCCCCCGGCGATGCTGCTGATGGGGCAGGCGCAGGCTGCCGCCGACGACCTGCCCGGTGCGCTGTCCACGCTTGAACAACTGTGCACCCGGCAGCCGCGCTGGGCGGCGGCACACCTGGAACTGGCGCGCGCACTGGGACGTGCCCGGTGCAGCGGGGAGGCCATCGCGCCATTACGCCGCGCCGTGCAACTGAAACCCGACCTGCCGGATGCCTGGCGCGCGCTGGGCGATCACCTGACCATCATCGGTGACAGCCAGGGCGCCGATGACGCCTACGCGCAATCCATCAAGGCCTCGGTGCGCGATCCGCGGCTGATGCAGGCGGCGATCGCGCTGTGCGAAAACCGGCTCGCGCCGGCGGAAACATTGCTGCGCGAACACCTGATGCAACACCCGACGGATGTCGCGGCCATCCGCATGCTGGCCGAGGTGGCCGCGCGCTTGAAGCGCTACGGCGATGCCGAATCCCTGCTGGAAAGGTGCCTGGAACTGGCGCCAAGCTTTTCCGCCGCACGGCAGAATTTCGCACTGGTGCTGCATCGTATGTACAAGCCGGAAGCGGCGTTGCGCGAGGTGGATCACCTGCTGGCGGATGACCCCCGAAGCCCGAATTGCCGCAATCTCAAGGCGGCCATCCTCAGCCGCATTGGAGAGTATGACGACTCGATCCTCCTGTATCGGGAAATACTGGACGAGTACCCTAAACAGCCCGGTGTCTGGCTGAGTTACGGTCATGCGCTCAAGACCAAGGGCGATGAACCGGAATCCATTCATGCCTACCGCCGATGTATTGAGCTGCGGCCGGCATTCGGCGAGTCGTGGTGGAGCCTCGCGAACCTGAAGACTTTCCGGTTCACTGCCAGAGACGTGGACACCATGCGGGCACAGTTGTCCGGCGGCGACCTGAAGCCGGAGGACAGGTTTCACCTGCACTTCGCGCTTGGCAAGGCACTGGAAGACGACGGTCAGTACCAGACGTCGTTCGAGCATTATGCAGACGGCAATCGCCTGCGGCGCTCGGGGATTCATTACGATGCGGATGAGAATTCGAGCCATGTGCGGCGATCAAAGACTGTGTTCACCGGCGAATTCCTTCGGGCGCGCACAGGTTTTGGCTGCACGGCTCCGGACCCGATATTCATCGTCGGGTTGCCACGATCGGGGTCCACCCTGCTGGAGCAGATCCTCGCCAGTCATTCGCAGGTGGAAGGAACCATGGAATTGCCGGACATCATCAGTTTTGTGCGCGAGCTGGGCGGGCGGAAGCGTCGCGAAGACGAGTCCCGTTACCCCGAGATACTTGCGACCCTGTCCGAAGCTGATATCCGTGCCCTGGGTGAGCGCTATATCAAACAGACCCGCATTCAGCGCAAGACCGACAAGCCGTTCTTTATCGACAAGATGCCGAACAATTTCGCCCACCTGGGCCTGATTCAACTGATCCTGCCCAATGCAAAAATCATCGACGCCCGCCGCCATCCGCTGGGCTGTTGCTTCTCCGGGTTCAAGCAGCACTTCGCCCGTGGACAGAAATTCACGTACAGCCTGGAGGAAATCGGGCGGTATTACCGCGATTACGTCGAACTGATGGCATATTTCGACGAAGTGCTGCCCGGCCGCGTCTGCCGGGTGTTCTACGAGGATGTCGTCGCGGACCTGGAAAAGGAAGTGCGTCGGGTGCTGGACTACTGCGGCCTGCCGTTCGAAGAGCAATGCCTGGAATTTCATCGCACGGAACGGGCGGTGCGCACGGCAAGTTCCCAGCAGGTTCGGACGCCGATTTATCGCGAAGGCGTCGATCAGTGGCGAAAATACGACGCCTGGCTGGGTCCGCTGAAGCAAGCCTTGGGGTCGGTTGTGGACGCCTATCCGGCCATCCCGGCGTTTTGAATCCCGCGCGGCTGGCGTATACTTTCGCGTCAAACGCAACAAAGGGGGAGGAAGTCCCATGTCACACCGCCGGACCGGAACGCCGACGCGCACCCGCGGCGCTCATCGGAACAAACCCGTATTTCGCGTACTGCCGCTGGCCTCCGCGATCATCGCTGCGATTCCGGCGGCCTTCGCCCAGGCGCAGGAAACCGTGGGCCTCGAAGAGATCATCGTCACGGCCCAGAAGCGCACGGAATCGCTGCAGGACGTGCCGGTCAGCGTGTTGGCCTTCGATACGCAGAAACTCGAGGAACTCGGCGTCCAGGACATGGACGACTACCTCAAATTCCTGCCCAGCGTTTCCTACCAGACGTTCGGCCCCGGATTCGCGGGCGTCTACATGCGCGGCGTCGCCAGCGGCGAGAACCGCAACCACTCCGGCCCGCTCCCCAGCGTCGGCATGTATCTGGACGAACAGCCCATCACGACTATCCAGGGGCCGCTGGACATCCACATGTTCGATATCCAGCGTGTCGAGGCGCTGGCGGGCCCGCAGGGCACGCTGTTCGGCGCCAGTTCGCAGTCCGGCACGATCCGCATCATCACCAACAAGCCGGACCCAACGGGCTTTTCGACCGCCTACAACGTGTCCGGCAACACCGTCGAATACGGCGGAGAAGGGTACGCGGCCGAGGGTTACGTCAATATACCGGTCAGCGACAACATCGCCATCCGCCTCGTCGGCTGGAGCCGCTATGACGCCGGGTACATCGACAACGAGCCGGGGACGCGCCAGTATTTCCCCCCGAATTCCTTCCTCGTCAACAATGCCAACAGGGCCCAGGACGACGTCAACGATGTCGAGACCTACGGCGGTCGCGGCGCGCTGAAAATCGATCTCAACGATCGCTGGACCGTGACCGGCACGGTCATGGGCCAGGTGCAGGATACGGACGGAACGTTCTCGGAAGACGAAACGAAGGGAAACCTGAACGTCGTGCACTTTTTCGGAGACACCGCCGAGGATTCATGGGTCCAGGGGGCGCTGACGATCGAGGGCAAGATCAGCAACCTGGACCTGGTGTACTCGGTGTCCTACCTGGATCGCGACAACACGGGAGAGACGGACTACTCCGACTACACGTATTTCTACGACGTCTATTACTATGACCTGTACGGTTCCGGCCTGTCCTTATACCTGTACGACGATGCCGGCAACTTCATCAATCCGACTCAGTTCTTCCAGAGCAGGGATGTCTACAACAAGCACAGCCAGGAATTGCGGTTGTCTTCGCCCTCCGACTGGCGCTTTCGATTCGTGACCGGCCTGTTTTTCCAGCGCCAGTTCCACAGCATCGAACAGCGGTACCGGATCGGCGGTGACCTGACCACTTTTTACGAGATCACCGGCTGGCCGGACACCATCTGGCTCACCGAGCAGGACCGCATCGACCGGGACTACGCCATCTTCGGCGAGTTCTCCTACGACCTCCAGGACAACCTCACGTTGACCGCGGGACTGCGCGTGTTCAAGGCCAAGAACTCCCTGAAGGGCTTCTTCGGCTTCAATCCCAACTACAGTTCGCGCACCGGCGAGGCCATCTGCTTCGATCAGACCGACTTCGACGGCGCGCCCTGCATCGACCTGGACAAGGCGGTCAAGGAGTATGGCTCCACGCCGAAGATCAGCCTGTCGTGGAAGATCGACGACGACAGGATGATCTACGGGACGATATCGCGCGGGTATCGTCCGGGCGGTATCAACCGCCGCGGCACGTTTCCACCGTATGTATCGGACTTCCTGACCAACTTCGAGCTGGGCTGGAAGAGCGAGTGGCGGGACAACACGCTGCGCTTCAACGGCGCGTTCTTCTACGAACGCTGGGAGGATTTCCAGTTCTCGTTCCTGGGTGAGAACGGCCTGACCAATATCACCAACGCCGGCGCGGCGGACGTGTTTGGCGTCGAGGCGGATTTCCTCTGGGTGCCCACGGATCAACTGACGGTGGGTGGCGGTTTCTCGCTGATCGACGCCGACCTGACCGAGGATTTCTGCCTCAGCCTGGACGCCGAAGGCGAGCCATTGCCGGAGGCGCTTTGCGCGCCAGCGGATTTCGCGCCCAGCGGCACACGCCTGCCGGTCACCGCGTCATTCAAGACAAATGCGACCGCGCGCTACGAGTTCAATGCGTATACATTGCCGTCCTTCGTGCAGGGCTCGGTGGTATACAACAGCAGCATTCGCCCGGAGATGCTCCCGTCCGACACCGCGCTGGTGGGCAAGCAGGATGCGTACGTCACCGTGGATTTCTCGGCCGGGGTCGAGTACGGCAACGCGTCGCTGGAAGTGTTCCTGAACAACGCCTTCGACGAGCGTTACGACGTCAACCGGTTCGTCCAGTGCAATGTATGCACGGCACAAAATGCGGTCGTGGGCCAGCCGCGCACGCTGGGCATCAAGTTCGGGCAGAAGTTCTGAGGGCTGCGGACAGCCCGGAGAAAGGCGCCGCGAGGCGCCTTTTTTCTTGATGGACCGAAAATCGTATTCCGTAGTTCGTTTGTAAATGTATGGAGGCCGGATTTGTACTGTGCTTCCATACGGAATACGGGATACGGACTACAAAGGACGAGGCAGTTATGATTCCCTTCTATCAATCGCAAGTTGCGCTCGCGGCTGTATGCGCAATGATGGCCTCAATTGTGGCAGCGCGACCTGTCACCGCCCCCTACACCCCCGATTCCGGCACCCTGACTGTCCATTGCGGCCGGCTCATTGATGGACTCTCCGACGCACCACAGATGAATGCCGCCGTGGTCATCGAAGACGGTCGCATCACATACGCAGGACCGGCCCGCAGCGCGCCGGTCGTCGAGCCGCGCATCGACCTCGCCGGTTACACATGCCTGCCCGGATTGATCGACATGCACGATCACATTGCCGATCGGCCTGGCGATACACGCGACCTCAAGGTGTTCTTCTCGCGCAGCGATGCGGAGCAACGCAACATTTCCCGCGAAAACGCCGAGATTACGCTGCGCGCCGGGTTTACGACGGTGCGCAGCGTCGGGTCGTACATCGCCTGGGCGGAAAACGACATCCGCGATCGCGTCAATCGCGGAGAGTTCGCCGGCCCACGCATCCAGGCCGCCGGCATATACCTGACGATTCCCGGCGGCGGGGGCGATCTGCTCGTCCCGGATTTCGACGAAACCAACATCCCGGCGCGGGTTCGCACCGGGGTCGCCCGTGGGGCAGAGGAATTTGCCGCGAAGGCCCGGCTCGCCGTCGAACACGGCGCGGACCTCGTCAAGATAATCGCCTCCGGCGCCGTGCTGGCCTATGGCGGCGTGCCGGGTTCGCCGGAAATGACGCCGGAGGAGATTGCCGCCGCGGTGCAGGCGGCCCACGCCGCGGGTGTCAAGGTGGCGGCCCACGCCCATGGCGCCGGATCCATCAAGGACGCCATCCGCGCCGGCGCCGACACCATCGAACACGCATCGCTCGCGGATGATGAGGCGATCGCGCTTGCAGCGGCCCACCACGTCGCATTTTCCATGGACGTCTACAACGGCGACTACATCGCGGTTGCCGGAAGGGAAGAGGGCTGGCCCGAGGAATTTCTGCGCAAGAACGACGAGACGACCGAGGCGCAACGTCAGGCGTTCACGAAGGCCTGGCGCGCCGGCGTGCCGATTGTCTACGGCACCGACGCCGCCACCTACCCGCACGGGTGGAATGCGCGCCAATTCGCCATCATGGTGGCGCGCGGCATGTCTCCCATGGATGCGATCAGGTCAGCCACTTCGGTGGCGGCGCGTTACCTGGGATGGGAGGACCGCGTCGGCGCGCTGGCGCCGCAAAGGTTTGGCGATCTGGTCGCCATGAAAGGCGATCCGCTCGAGGACATCACGGTCCTTGAGACTGTATCCGTCGTGATCAAGGGCGGGCTGATTTTCAAATACGACATTCAATGAATGCAGCCCGGATAATCTGCAGCCTGTCAGGAATTTTTGTGCCGTCCCGAGAATATTTGTGGGGCCGGCTTCAGCCGGCCGCATGAAATAAGAGCCACCATTGTCACCGAGGATCTCTAAATATGCGTTCCCGCGTCTTCGCATTCTGCACATTGTTCCTGATCTGCGCTTGGACTGTGCGCGCCGAGACCATCCTGATCCGCGCCGAGCGGATGCTGGACGTGGATACCGGGAAATTCATCAGCCCCGTCGTGGTTCTCGTCGACGGCAACCGCGTCGCCGCCGTCAATCCGGAACCGCTGCCTCCCGTGGATCGGACGATCGAACTGGAGAGAATGACCCTGTTGCCGGGATTCATGGACCTGCATACGCACCTGACCGACGACAAGGACGGGAACTGGGTCTATCGCAACGTGGAGCGCACGCCCGTCGACGCGGCGCTGCTCGGCGTCAAATACGCCCGCATGACGCTGCTAACCGGGTTCACCACCGTGCGCGACGTGGGCTCCAGCGGGTTTGCCGATGTCGCGCTGATGCGCGCCATCAACGGCGGCATCGTTGAGGGTCCGCGTATCATTCCTGCGGGCCATTCCGTCGGCGTCACCGGCGGGCATTGCGATGTCACCGGCTATGCCCCGGGCATCCTGGAGCAGACCTGGCGCGAAGGCGTCGCCGATGGCCCGGACGAGATCGCGAAGGCGATCCGTTACCAGGCGAAGCATGGCGCCGGGGTCATCAAGATCTGCGCCACCGCCGGCGTACTCAGTTTCACGACGAGCCTGGGAGCGCTGCAGTATTCCGAAGAGGAGCTGCGGACGGCAGTCGCGACGGCGCACGTGCTGGGGCTCAAGATCGCGGCCCATGCCCACGGCCCGGAAGGGATCATTGCCGCGTCCAATGCCGGCGTGGATTCCATCGAGCATGGCTCCCTGCTGACCGACGAGGCCATCGCCGCGCTGAAAAAGAATGGCACCTGGCTTGTGCCCACGTTGTACCAGTGGTTCGTGCCGGTCGAGCTGCCGCCGCTGCTGAATGAAAAGAACGAGTACATCAAGGCGCGGGTCGGCGACAGCATGCGCCGCGCCATCAAGGCTGGCGTCAAGTTTGCATTCGGCACCGACGCCGGCGCCGGACCGCATGGGCGCGGCGGGGAAGAATTCACCGCACTGGTGGAACACGGCATGACACCGCTGGAGGCCATCCGCACGGCGACAATCAATGCCGCGGAGATGATGTCCCTTGATGACCGCGGCCGCATACGTGCCGGACTGCTGGCGGACCTGGTGGCCGTGGCCGGCGATCCGCTCGAGAACATCCGTCTGCTGGAGGACGTGAAGTTCGTGATGAAGGACGGGAAGGTTTACATGTCCCCGGATTAGTGTGCGTACACTTGTGGGGCCGGCCGCTTCGGACATCCTGTCCTCGCGCGGCATACCCCACATCCCTGTGGGTAGCTTTCAGCCGGCCGGGATGCATGGAATGGCCGGGATAAACCCGGCCCCACAATTTTTGCTGTTCCAGTGCGGTCGGCTCCATGCCGGCCGACCAGCGACTTACAACTTGCGCCGATACAACCCGTCAAATATCACCTCCCAGACTTTCTGATCTTTGCTCTGCTGCCACAACTGGCGCACGGTGCCGTCGTCGTTCAGCGTGTAAGTCATCCTGAAGAATACGGTGCCCTGCGCCGTGGTCTGGCGGCCGGTCATGTCCATGAGGTTGCCCTTGCGCCTGCCGCTGAAATGGATTGTGTTTCCACCCGTATCCACCCATACCTGGCTCCAATTGCCGGTGAACGTATCGAAGGTGTTGAAACTCTTTCCTGCGTACTGGCTGGACGCGCTCTGCCAGTTCTCGAACACGAAGCAGCCGGCGAGGATCGTCTCGATCCTGCTGCTGCCGGCGGGTTTGCCGTCGGCATGATGGACCTCCCAGTCGCCCACCCAGAAATCGAACTCGCGATGGGCCGGCGTATCGCAGGCCGCCGGCGGCGGGTCGGCGGCGAATGTGACGCCCGCGACCAGAACAAGCATAGAAATCAGGATCGATTGCGCGGAAACGGCGAAGGAATTGTTCACTGTTATCACGGTCACCTGCATTTTGGCGGGGTATCCGGTGCCCGGTATCATGACGACCGGCAGCCGGAAATGACAACTGCGGCGGCAACGTCAATGCGATGAACAGATCGAACGGCAAGGTGAAGCGAATGGGCGGCGCATCAGCCGTATTGTTGCTGGCGCTGGCCGTACCGTTGCCGCTGGGCGGGGAACCATTGTCCCCGCCGGTGGCCCGGAAACACCCGTACGTCATCGAGCTGAATGGCAACACCCGCACGGACGAGTATTACTGGCTGCGCGACGACACGCGCACCAATCCGGATGTGTTGCACTACCTGAAGGCCGAGAATGACTATCTGGCCGCCGCGCTTGCCCACACGCAGCCGTTGCAGGAGCAGTTGTTTGCCGAAATGTCGGCACGACTGGACCCGGATGACACCGAAGTGCCCTGGCGTGAAGGGCGCTATTGGTACGCATGGCGCTACCGGAAAGGGCAGGAGCATCCCTTGCTCACGCGCCGCTCGGGTGCGCCGCACGCGCCGGAGGTGGTCATCCTGGACGCGAACCAGCAGGCCGGCACCGATGCTTTTTATGAAATCGGCGGCTGGGAGGTGAGCCGCGACGGAAAACTGCTTGTCTTCACCGAAGATCGCACCGGCCGGGAGATCCACGACCTCCGGGTCCGGGATCTGGTAAGTGATGCCCTGTTGCCGGATCACATCCCGGGAGCCTTCAGCCAGGTGGCGTGGGCGAACGACAACCGCTCGCTGTATTACATCCGCCTCGATGAGGCGCTGCGCCCCAACCGGGTCTATCGCCACCGGCTTGGCGCGAACGCGGACGCCGACGTGCTGGTATACGAGGAGAAGGATCGGACTTTTGACATGTCCTTGAAGAAAACCAGGGACGCCAACTTCGTCATGATCAATCTCGTTTCGACGCTGACCACGGAAACCCGGCTGGTCGACGCCAATGCGGCGGCCGCGACCAGTGCGCCGTTCCGCGCACGGGAGAAGGACCACCGCTACTCGGTGGAGATCGACGGCGACGAGGCCTGGATACTCAGCAACTGGGACGCCCCCAACTACCGGCTGCTGCGCACCCCGCTCCGGGATTCCGCAGACAAATCCCGCTGGAAGGAAGTGCTCCCCCACAGGACAGACGTGCCGTTGTTCGATCTGGCGTTGTTTCGCGGCTTCGCGGTCGTGAACGAAGTGCACGGCGGAACGCTGAAGCTCCGGGTTCTCGGGCGCGCCGGTGATGAGGATTTTTTCATTGAAGGAGACGAACCGGCCTATTCCGCGATGCTCGGAGACAACGCGGAGATCGAAACGGACACACTGCGGTACGTTTATACATCTCTGGCCACTCCCGCCACGGTGCACGATGTCAATCTGCGCACGGGCGAGGACGTGACACTGAAGCGGGATTTTGCCGGGACCGATCCCTCGCCGCAGAGTCTGCGGACGGAACGACTTGCGGTGACGGCGCGGGATGGCGCACTGATCCCCGTTACCTTGCTCTATGCGGCCGGCGCCCGTCCGGACGGCACCCGTGCGGTGTTTCTGCACGGCTACGGCGCCTATGCAGCCGTGTTCAATCCCGAGTTCAACCGGGAGGTATTGAGTCTTGTCAAGCGCGGATTCGTCTATGCCATTGCCCACATCCGCGGCGGCGGCGAGTTCGGCCGCGCGTGGTACGACGCCGGCCGCGTGCTGAACAAGAAGAATACATTCACTGATTTCACTGACGCGGCGCGCGGGCTGGTGAAAACGGGCTGGGCCGCGCCCGATCGCGTGATCGGGTTCGGACGCAGCGCCGGCGGCCTGCTGATCGGCGCCGTGGCCAACGCGCAGCCGAATCCCTTTGCCCTCCTTGTCACCGAGGTGCCGTTCGTGGACCTGGTCACGACGATGATGGACGAATCCATTCCGTTGACGTCATTCGAGTGGGAAGAATGGGGCGATCCGCACAATCCCGCGCATTACGACTATATGCTGTCCTACTCGCCCTATGATCAGGTCGCGGCGCGGGTTTATCCGCACATGCTGGTGACCACCGGGTTGTGGGATGCCCGGGTGCAATACTGGGAACCGGCGAAGTGGGTGGCCCGGCTGCGCGCGAACAAGCGCGGCGACAGCCGGCTGTTCTTCTCCACGGATATGAGCGCCGGTCACGCCGGGCTCGCCGGCCGTTACCAGCGGCTGCGCGAAACGGCGCTGGAATATGCCTTCATTCTGAACACGCTGGGAGCCGGCAGCCCGCAGTAGCCGGTGCGCGCATTGCGCCGGGTCACGCGTTCGACGGCAAACTGGGGCAAAACGAAGTTCTGCGGCAATCTTTCAGACACGCCGCTTCAACATCACGAGGCGCAGGCCGGAAAAAATCAAGAACGCCGGGGCGCCGACGGCGGCCGCGAAGAGCAGAACCGTGCCCAATCCCGACAACATGGCGATCGGCACGACCAGCATCGCATCGTCCGGATCCACGCCGTGGGTTGCGTCGAAGGCATAGGCGCCGGTGAATGTCTTGATTTTTTCGGCCACCAGGAATGTGACCGCCACGGAGACACCGGCGATGATGCCCAGCACCGGCGCCCAGATACCGAGTGTGCCGCTGCGCAAACCGAAACCAATGCCGACGAATGCCGCGACCGTGCAGATCCCGTCGGTGATCAGGTCGTATACATGGCCGAAGGCGCTGCTCTTGCCGCTCATGCGTGCCAGTTCGCCGTCGGCGCGATCGAAAAGCATGGAGATCATGAACAGCAGGGCCCCCACCGCGCCCCAGGCGTAGCCGGGTACCGCGAACAGCGCCGCTGCCCCGACGCCTGTCAGAAGGCGCACGGTCGTCAGGTGATTCGGCGTGACCGGCGTGTTGATCAACGGTCGTACGGCACCTCGAATCAGGCGGTGCAACCATGTGTCGTGACTCATCGCAGGCGCTTCAGTCCGGCAAGGGGGAAGCACCGTTACGCGCGCGGGACATCGTATTCACAGGATGGCGGAGGATTATGGACCGGCTGAGATATATCATACGCCCGCACGTATGAGAACAACCGTCCTGCCGCAGGAAGCGTTGCTGATTCGGGCGCGCAACAAGACGCGCCGGCGCGCCGCGGCGATGAAATGGGCGACCCGGGAGCGTTGCTGTGGATCGAATCTTCTTTCTGCTCGGCAGTCTGTCCGGTTTTCTCGCCGTGGCGCTGGGTGCCTTCGGCGCCCATGGACTCGAGGGCCGGATCACTGCCGACATGCGGGCCGTCTTCGAGATCGGCGTGCGCTACCAGATGTACCATGCGCTGGCGTTGCTCGCCGTGGCCTGGGCGCACACCCGTTGGCCGGGCATGGTGCTGACGGCGGGCGGCTGGTTGTTTGTGGCCGGCACCGTGATCTTCTCGGGCAGTCTTTATGTGTTGAGCCTGACCGGCGTGCGCTGGCACGGCGCCGTCACTCCGCTTGGTGGCCTGGCCTTCATGGCGGGCTGGCTGTGCCTCGCTTGGGGGGCGTGGGCGGGGGCCGGCAGGCCTATATGAACAACCCGCAGCCCCGGCAGGAAGACATGTCCTGGGCGGGTTTTCTGGGGGTTTTCGCCGTCATGCTGGTTCTTGCCGCCTTGCTCATCCCGGTTCCCAACCGGGGCCCCGGCGGCGTGGGGCTCGTTCCGGCTGATTGTCTGCCGTCTCTCCTGGCTACAGTGGCAGCCGGTGCACTCGCTGTCGTGCTTTCGAGAGTTGCAATCAGTCGCAAGCGATCCCGGCGCTATTCCACACCCCGCAGGGACATTGCCATCAGCAGCCTGGTCATTTCGGCGGCACTCCTGTATTTCTGGCCCCTTGTCTGCTTCCCATGACCGGGAGCTGCACAAGTTCCCATTCGTCACGGACCTGCACCCTTGACCACGTCCAAAATCCCGCTTGAACCCACGCTCCCGCGCGGCGCGTACCTGGACGCCGCCGCTTTCGTTGCGGAGTGCGCGAAGATCTTCCGCAGCGAGTGGTTTTGCACCGGACGCGGGGCGGAGCTGGCTGCGCCGGGCGATTTCCGGCTGCACCGGCTGGCGGGTGAGAACGTCATCGTCACCCGCGACCGGGGCGGGCAGTTGCGCGCCTTCCATGATGTATGCCGGCATCGCGGCACGGAGCTCGTATCCGCCCCGGATCCGGAGTCCGCGGCCGAGATCCGCTGCCAGGGCCGGTTCCCTGGCTCCATCCGCTGTCCCTATCACGGCTGGACCTACGAACTGGACGGCGCGTTGCGTTCGGCGCCATGGCTGGATGGACAATTGGGCGAGTGCAAGTCGGCGCTTTCATTGCACCCTGTCGGGACCGAGGAATGGGGCGGATTCTATTTCCTGAACCTGGACTCTCATCGCCGGCCGGGGACAAAGACCCTGGCCGCGCAACTGGGCCCGATCCCGGCGCGCATCGCGCGCTACAGTCTCGAGGAGTTGCGCGTGGGACATTCCCTTGCCTACGACGTCGGCGCCAACTGGAAGGTGATCCTGGAAAACTACAACGAGTGCTACCACTGCGGCCCGGTGCACCCGGAGCTGTGCGAAGTGGTGCCGGCGTTTCGCGTCCGGGGCGGTGCCGGGCTGGACTGGGACAGCGGCATCCCGCACCGCCCGGGAGCAGATACGTATTCCATGACGGGCACGTCAACGCGCGCGTCGTTCCCGGGCCTGAATGAGGATGAGCGCGTGAAGCACAAGGGTGAGCTCATCTACCCGAACCTGATGCTGAGCCTTGCCCGGGAGCACGCGGCCGCGTTCCGGCTCTGGCCGGTCGGCCCGGAGCGGACCTGGATCACCTGCGAATTCCTGTTCCATCCGGATGAGATTGCGAAGGCGGATTTTGATCCGTCCGACACGGTGCGGTTCTGGGACATCACCAATCGCCAGGACTGGGACATCTGCGAGCGTGTGCAGCGCGGCATGCATTCGCTAATGTTCGAGCACGGGTATTACGCGCCGATGGAGGATCTGAGTCTGGATATTCGGCGGTATGTGTCCGAACGGCTTGCCAGGGAGTGAAATCCCGGCCGGATAAACCCGGCCCCACACCCTTTGCAGGTTTATCTCAATAATTCAATCGCTTAACCGCGCTATCGCCGCCGGTTCTCCGCAAGCCTGCCCGTGGCCGGGAACGGGAGTTCTAAAAATCATCGAGTTTTCATATAATTACGATTCTGTATTCACTTAGCATCTGAAGTGGGCCGGGGTATCGGCCACGGGATCGGCAGTGGCGTGGAAGCAAATGAATAGGAATACATTGATGCACGGCGCCACGGACAGGGTCGGGCCGGTGGCGATATCCATTGGCTTACTGCTCGGCGCATTGCCGGCAATGGCGCACGATGTCGGCAGCCGCATCCGCGCGACCGCGGGTGTCCCGCAGATCGAAGGCACTGCGGGCGGCGGATTCGTGCCGTGGGCGGTGCTCGCAGGCTACGGGCAAAAGCAGGAGTGGGGCGGCGAATTCTCCGTGATGCATGCGCGGACCGGTGATTTCGACCTCACCATCGCGGCGGGCAGTGTGGCGTTCAACAACCGGGTGGAGATCTCCGCCGCGGCGCAATTGCTGGACATAGATGATCTCGGCCTTCCCGACGACAACCTCTCGCAAATGATCCTGGGCGCCAAGGTGCGCGTTGCCGGCGATCTGATTTACGGCAAGCTGCCGCAAATCAGCGGCGGCGTGCAATACAAGCGCAACATGGATTTCGACGTTCCGGCGCTGGCCGGGGCGCGCGACGACGACGGTTTCGATTTCTATGTCGCCGCCACACGCCTGTGGCTGAACGGGTTGCACGGTTATCCCGTCCTGGCCAATGTGACCGTGCGGGCCTCGCGGGCCAATCAGCTCGGGCTGCTGGGTTTTGGCGGCGATCAGGACGATGAATGGGAACCGTTGTTCGAAGGCAGTGTCGCAGTATTGCTACGGCGTGATCTCGTGCTCGGGTACGAATACCGGCAGAAGCCCGACAACCTGGGTTTCGCCGACGAGGACGACTGGCAGGACGTGTTCCTGGCGTGGTTCCCGAACAAGTACTTCACCCTCACCGGCGCGTGGGCGGATCTGGGAGACGTTGCGGGCAGGAATGACCAGGAAGGTTTTTATGTCAGCGTCGAGAGTTCGTTCTGATGGGGCGTAAGAATTCAGGCCTTCTGGCGGCGTCGCTGTTTGCAATTCTGGGCTATGGCGCCGCGGCGGAAGGGGCAAAGGGCGACGCGCTGTTCCGGGATCTGGGCGGCAGGGAAGGCATCGCGCGATTCGTCGGCGCGGCAGTCGCCTCGGCCCACAGCCATCCCCGCATCGCGTTCCTGTTCGAGGATGCCGACGACGGGAATCTGAAGGGGCAACTGGGGGATCTGATATGCGCGCTGGCGGCCGGACCCTGCAACTACGAAGGACTGGGCATGCGGGAGGCGCATTCCGGGATGGAGATCACAGAAGCCGAGTTCGACATTTTTGTAGAATTGGTGCTGGACGCCATGGAACAGTCAGGAATCTCACATTCCGCGCGCAACCGGTTGCTGGCGCTGCTGGTGCCGTTGCGCGAGGATATCATTCACCAATGACCGGCCGGCGTGCTGCGCGGGCGGAGGATGTCATGCGAATTACCATTCTTGGGGTCGCCTTGTGTGCCATGTCGCTGTCGGCAATCCCCGCCCGGGCCGCCGAATACGGCGGCAAGCTGTCGCTGACGGAGAACGGAAAGCCGGCGGCGGGGGAGGAGTACGCGGACGTGGTCGTCTATTTTGTTCCGAAGACACCCGCGGCCGCGACGCCGCTCAAGGATGGCGCGGAGATGCGCATGGAAAAAAAGTCGTTTGCGCCGCGTGTGCTGCCGGTAACACTGGGCACGGAAGTGCGATTTCCCAATGTCGATCCGATCCTGCACAACGCATTTTCGACATCCACGAACAACGCCTTTGATCTCCAGCTTTACGGCGGCGGTGAGGCCAAATTGCACAAGTTCGACAGCGCCGGGCTGGTGCGCATGTACTGCAACGTCCATCACAGTATGGTCGGCTACATCCTGGTGCTGGATACCCCGTACTACGCAAGGATCTCGGCCGCCGGCGATTTTGCATTGAAGGATCTCCCGACGGCGGGCGACCTGTACCTGTGGCACCCGCGCGGGGAGGTGGTGAAGCAGGCCCTGGATCTGTCGCAGGGCGTGCCGGCCGGGACATTCAAGATGGAACTCACGCAACGGCGCATCCCGCAGCACACGAACAAGGAAGGCAAGTCCTACCGGCGCTCGCGCGAAGATGCTTATTAATGAATGGCCGGCTGAAGCGACCCACAGGACGTGGGGAATTCCTCTCCAGGACAGGGAGGGTTTTGTGGGGCCGGGATTATCCCGGCCATGTTTGATTGATGGGCCGGCATAAAGCCGGCCCCACACGGGAAGTCAAAAGTGGAAAGTGAAAAGTTGACGGTAACAGTGGTTTCGGGACATCCAGATTCCAGGGGGCCTGATCGTCCATGAAGCTCAGCCTGGGCCAGCGCATCTTCGTCGCCTTCAGCGCATTGCTGGTGATAGTCCTTGGGCTCGCGGTGGGGATCACCTACTACCGCGGTAATGTCATTTCACAACAGGCAGTGGCGGAGGCGCTGGCCAGCATCCGCACCGTGCAGCAGGGCTATGAATCGCAACGCTTCCGGCTGTTGCGCCTGATCTCCGAGATCTTCGCCGCCGATCCCTATTTCTCCAGCTACGTGGCCGAGGCTGCGGGCGGCAACCTCGGCCTCGGCGGCGCCGCGGATACCGGCTCCATCGTGGATCTGCTTACCGAACGCCAGCAGGATCTCGGTTTCGATTTCGCCATGGTGCTGAGCGGCAGCGGCCAGTTGATCGCGCGCACCGAGGGCCCGGAGATCGACATGCAGGAGCCCGCCGCGGATCCGGTGGTCGGTCCGGTGATCGAATCGCTGGAGTCCGCCACCGGCTACTGGTTCCGGGACTCGGGTGCGTTTCAGATCGCGGTGGTGCCGTTGGCCGACGAAGAGACGCTGGTGGGATTCCTTGTTACCGGTCTCGCCGTTGACGAGAAATTCGCCGAGGAGATCAAGCGCGTAAGCGGATCGGAACTGGCGTTTCTCCGCGCGGGCGCCGCGGGGTTCGAACCGGTCGTGGGCACCCTTGACGACCAGGATCTGAAGGCGCTGCTGGGGCAGTCGGATGCGATCAAGGGTGCCGTCGGCGGCAGTCCGGTGCGGCTGCAACTGGGAGATCGCGTCTGGCTGGCGTCGGTGGCCGCTGCGGGCGACGCGGAGTCCGGTGGCGTGTCCGTGGCGCTGACGTCGCTGGATGAGGCGCTGGCGAATTTCCGCGCCATCGAGAATGCGCTGCTCATCGTCGCCGCGATCAGTCTGATCATTGCGCTGCCGCTGTCGCTGCTGATCTCCCGCGGCGTGCTGGCGCCGGTGCGGCGCCTGTCCACAGCGGCGCAATCGGCGGCGCGCGGTGATTACCAGCAGCACTTCACCGCCGAAGGCCGCGACGAGGTAGCGCAACTGACCGGCGCGTTCGACAGCCTGCTGAGCGACCTGCGCGAAAAACGGGACATGCAGGGTTATCTCGCCGACCTGGCCAAGTTCCTTCCGGACACCACGGGGATCAAGCCCGGCGCACGCAAGATCGCGCAGCGTCCCGCCTCCAGCTACGGCACGTTCGCGCTGGTCGGGATCGATCTGCGCCGGTTCGCGAAACAGGCGGACAAGGGTACGCCGGAAGAAACCTTCATTCTCGCCAACGTCAACCTGCAACACATCGAATCGCTGGCCCGCTCCCAGTCCGGGCGCATCGTAGGCATGCTGGGGCATCGCGTCGTTGCCGCATTCGAGGGCCAGGACAGTCACAAGCGCGCGCTGGCGGTCGCCGGCAGTGCGCTGACCAGCCTCGCCAGCCAGGGCGAAGGCACTGCCGCGGCGGTGGTCATCGGCAAGGCGGCCTCGGGCGCCGTACAGATCGGCGAGGGGACTTCCGACAACGTGCTCGGGCTCGCGGTCTACCAGCTTGACCGGCTGTTGCAGGAGGCGGCATCGGGCCTGGTGTTCTTCACGCGCGAGGTTGCCGACGAGATCAGAAAAGAACGGGCGGAATTCAAGCCCGGCGTGGCGGAGGGGCTGGTCAGCAAGGGCAAGTTTTATGCGCTCAAGGCCGCGGAGGCAGACGTGTTCCAGCTCGAAGGCGAGGGCGCGACCGTTCAGGATGCCAATGTGACGCGCGCCGCCGGCGCGCCCCGGAAGGCGGCCCAGATCATGCCGGGCACGACGCTCGGCGGGCGCTACGAAATCCTCGCCGAGCTGGGTGCGGGCGGCATGGGGGTCGTGTACAAGGCTCACGATCACGAGCTCAATGACCTCGTGGCGCTGAAGATGCTGCACGTCTCCGGCGGCGACGAACTGGCGCAGTTGCTGGAGGCGATGAAGAGCGAGATCAAGCTCGCCCGCAAGATTTCCCATCCGAACGTGCTGCGCACCCACGACTTCGGCCAGCTCGAGGGCGTGCCCTACATCTCCATGGAATACGTGCGCGGGCTGACGCTGAAATACCTGCTGAATCAGAGCGGCCGCATCCCGTATTCGGCCGGACTGCACATCGCCAAGCAGGTAGCCGCGGCGTTGCAGGCGGCCCACGGCCAGGGTGTCCTGCACCGGGACATCAAGCCGGAGAACGTGATCCTGGAAAATAACGGCAATGCCAAGCTGATGGATTTCGGCATTGCCAGCCAGTTCAGCACGTCCCGGGAAGCCGGTGCCGAGGGCGCCGTCGTGGGAACGCCGCGCTATGCGCCGCCGGAACAACTGGAAGGAAAGGTCGTGGACGTGCGCGCTGATGTCTACGCCGCCGGCGTGTTGATGTATCAGATGTACACCGGCGAATTTCCGTTCGCGGCACGCCGGTTCGGCGAACTTGTCAAAGCGAAGACCACCGAAGACCCCACTCCGCCCTCCGCCCACTGGAAGGAAATCCCGAAGGACATGGAAGCGCTCATCATGCGCTGCATCGCGCGCAAGCCCGAGGATCGCATCAGCAGCGCGGAAGCGTTGCTCAGCGCGCTGGAGAAGTTGCGCGCTTGACGGTGGGGCGCCTTCCCGATCACCCACTCACCGCGGCCCGGATCGCGGGCGCTCTCTGCTTCGGTTTTACCCTGTGCGCCGGCGCGCAGGGCGATTTTTCGGCGTTCGAACCCTACGGCGACCTGCGGCTGCGTGGCGATTTCGTCCGCGACCTGCCGCGCCCGGTGGATGCCGACTTTGAGCGCGGCACTGCGCGCCTTCGCCCCGGTGTGCGCTGGCTGCCCCACGATGCCGTGGAAGTGAGCGTGGCGATCAAGGTGAATCTGAGCACGGACGGAAACGGCAGGACCCGCTTCAATCAGGACAACGAGAAGGCCGACGACGTGCTGCTGGACGAGGCGTTCCTGCTGGCGCATCTCGGTGCGGACACGGACCTGCTGGCCGGCCAGAGCGCCCTGCCGCTGCTTCTCACGCCGATGATCTGGGATCAGGACCTGCGCCCGCAGGGAGTATCCGTGCGGCACGGCATCCCGACCGGAGTCTTCAGTTCGCTGGAATTTCAGGGCGGCTTGTTTCTCGGCAACCATCTCTATGGCGATGAGTCCGTGATCCGGGCCGCGCAGGCGACGCTGCAACTGGGCGAGGGCATGGACACGGCGTGGCGATTTTCGCTGGCGTGGCTGGATTTCTCCGACCTCGACGAACTGGCCCGCAAGGGCCTCGTGCGCACCAACCTTCCCGCGGCGGACGGGACCTTTGCCAATGACTTTCGCTTGGCCAATGCCCACGCCGGCGTGACGTTGCGCCAACTGGGCTTCCCGGTCCGCGTGCGACTCGATGCAGTGCGCAATGTATCCGCCGGGTCGGATGGGTTTGCCGGCCGCGGTGATCTGATCCTTGGCGACAGCCGCCAGGACAACGGCATTGAGTTCGGTTTCGCCGCGCAGCGCGTGCAACGGGAAGCGCTGCTCGCGGCGTTCAGCGACGATGACTGGTGGTTCCGCACGCGGATGCGCGGCTGGTCGCTGTGGGCGGGATACGGCATCACGGATTCACTGCGCGTACGTGTCTCCGGGTTCAACGAGCGCCGTGACGATGCCGCGGACCACAATTGGCGCGCCCTGGTGGATTTGCAGTGGTCGCTTGACTGAATACCTGTTCCGATCCGGCCTGCGCGCATCGCGGGTCCGACCAGGGTCCGGTTCCAGGTCCAATGCCCTGAATCCGCGGCATTTTTCCGCACCAGCCATCACTGACGGGTCGCGGTGCAGCATGTATAATCCGGGCATTCATCGGCCCGAGACGCGATGCTGCAAAACTACCTCCCGATCCTGATTTTTCTTGGTATCGGCCTCATTACGGGGGTCGTGCTGTTTGGTATCGGATTCGTCATGGGGCCGCACCGCCCCGACGCGGAAAAAAATTCCCCTTATGAATGCGGCTTCGAAGCCTTCGAGGACGCACGCATGAAGTTCGACGTGCGCTATTACCTGATTGCCATCCTGTTCATCATTTTCGATCTCGAGATTGCGTTTTTCTTCCCGTGGGCGGTAGTAATCCGGGACGTGGGCATGGCCGGATTCTGGGCGATGATGCTGTTTCTCGGCGTGCTGGTCATCGGTTTCATCTACGAGTGGCGCAAGGGGGCACTGGAATGGGAGTAGTGGAGCAGGTGCAGGACCGGGGTTATGTCCTCGCCAGGCTGGATGATGTGGTCAACTGGGCGCGCACCGGATCGCTGTGGCCGATGACCTTCGGCCTCGCCTGCTGCGCCGTGGAGATGATGCACGCCGGCGCGGCGCGCTACGACCTGGATCGCTTCGGCGTCATCTTCCGTCCCAGCCCGCGCCAGTCCGACGTCATGATCGTGGCCGGCACTCTGGTGAACAAGATGGCCCCGGCATTGCGCAAGGTTTACGACCAGATGGCCGAGCCGCGCTGGGTGATCTCGATGGGCTCCTGCGCCAACGGCGGGGGGTACTATCATTATTCCTACGCGGTGACGCGCGGCTGCGACCGCATCGTGCCGGTGGATATCTATGTGCCGGGTTGCCCGCCCACGGCGGAGGCCCTGTTGTTCGGAATTTTGCAGTTGCAAAACAAGATCCGCCGCACGGGTACGAGCATCCTGGCCCGCTGACCGGCGCCTGCGTCAATTAACCCCCAATGTCTGAATCCCTGGAAGCATTCCAAGATCGGCTGTGCGGGCGTTTCGGCGCGAAGCTGTTGTCGGCAAAGTTGGCGGTGAACCAGATCACTGCGCAGGTGCCGCCGCAGCATCTGGTCGAGATCTGCACCGCGCTGCGCGATGAGCCGGATTTTCGTTTCGAGCAACTGGTGGACCTGTGCGGCATGGATTATTCGGCCTATGGACAGGCGGACTGGGAGACCGAGGACACCACGAGCACCGGGTTCAGCCGCGGCGTTGCCAGCGGAGCGGTTCGGGAGTCCCGTGCCATGCCGGCGCGCTACGCGGCGGTCTATCAACTGCTGTCAGTGACCCGCAACCGGCGCCTGCGCCTGCGCTGTTATGCCGCGGACGACCCGCCGCGGCTGCCGTCGGTGGTGGATGTTTGGGCCTCCGCGAACTGGTATGAACGCGAGGCGTTCGATCTGTTCGGCATCCTGTTCGAAGGCCATCCCGATTTGCGCCGCCTGCTGACCGACTACGGGTTCATCGGCCATCCGTTCCGCAAGGACTTCCCGCTGGAAGGCAACGTGGAGGTGCGTTACGACCCGGACCAGAAGCGTGTCGTCTACCAGCCGGTGACGATCAAGAACCGCGTGTTGGTGCCGAGGGTGATTCGGCATGACAACAGGTATGAACAGAGTGGCTAGTGGCTGGTGGCTAGTGGCTAGTGGCTGGTGGCTAGTGGCTAGTGGCTGGTAGCTGGTGGCTGGTGAAAGGATACTGAGCGACCTGTGTTACTGAATGACGATTAATCAATGCGAAATTGATGGATGGAAAGCGAATTGAAGTGTTATTGCCAGCCACCAGCCACTAGCCACCTGAAAAAAAGCCCGAGACGCAGACTGTATGCCTGAAATCCGCAACATGACCCTCAACTTCGGCCCGCAGCACCCCGCGGCCCATGGCGTGCTGCGCCTCGTGCTGGAGATGGACGGCGAGGTGGTGGAACGCGCCGACCCGCACATCGGGCTGCTGCACCGGGCCACCGAAAAGCTGGCGGAGAGCAAGCCCTACAACCAGAGCATCGGCTACATGGACCGGCTCGATTACGTGTCCATGATGTGCAACGAGCACGCCTACGTCCTGGCCATTGAGCGGTTGCTGGGGATCACGCCCCCCATTCGCGCGCAGTACATCCGCGTGATGTTCGACGAGATCACGCGCATCCTGAATCACCTGATGTGGCTTGGCTCCCATGGCCTCGACATCGGCGCGATGACCGTGTTTCTGTACTGTTTCCGCGAGCGCGAGGACCTGTTGGACTGCTACGAGGCGGTGTCCGGCACGCGCATGCACGCCACCTATTACCGCCCCGGCGGCGTGTACCGGGACATGCCGGATCAGATGGCGCGTTACCAGACCTCGAAGTGGCACAATGCGGAGGAGGTGGCGGAGCTGAACAGCAACCGCCAGGGCTCGCTACTGGATTTCATCCAGTCGTTCACCGACCGCTTCCCGCAATGCGTGGACGAATACGAGACGCTGCTGACTGACAACCGCATCTGGAAGCAGCGCACCGTCGGCATCGGCGTCGTGAGCCCGGAGCGCGCGCTGCAACTTGGATTCACCGGCCCGATGCTGCGCGGCTCGGGCGTTGAGTGGGACCTGCGGAAGAAGCAGCCATATGAAGTGTATGAGCACATGGATTTCGACATCCCGGTGGGCGTCAACGGCGACTGCTATGACCGGTACCTGGTGCGCATTGAAGAGATGCGCCAATCTAACCGCATCATCCGTCAATGTGTGGACTGGTTAAGAAACAATCCCGGCGCCGTGGTCATTGATGATCACAAACTGGTGCCGCCGGCGCGCGAAGAGATGAAGGGCGACATGGAGGCCCTCATCCATCACTTCAAGCTGTTCACCGAGGGCTACTGCGTGCCGGAAGGCGAGGTGTACGCCGCAGTGGAGCACCCGAAGGGCGAGTTCGGCATTTATCTTGTATCAGACGGCGCGAACAAGCCCTACCGTGTCAAGATCCGCGCGCCGGGTTTCGCGCACCTTTCCTCGATGAATGAAATGGTCACCGGCCACATGCTGGCGGACGTGGTGGCGGTGATCGGGACGCAGGATATAGTGTTTGGGGAAATAGACAGGTGAATGGTGGCTAGTGGCTGGTGGCTAGTGGCTGGTGGCTAGTGGCTAGTGGCTAGTGGCTGGTGGCTGGTGGCTGGTGGCTAGAGAAGGGATCCTGAGATACCGGTGTTACTGAATGACAAACATAACGATATGAAAATGGTTAATCGATACCGAATTGAATTGTTTTTACCAGCCACCAGCCACTAGCCACCAGCCACTTCAAGACGAAGGCACATGATCGAGGACGCCAGAAAAACACTGTCGAAGCATGCGCGCCACGAAATAGACCAGTGGCTCGCCAAATTCCCGGCCGACCAGCGCCGGTCCGCGGTTCTGGCCGCGCTGCGCGAAGTGCAGCACGAGAACGGCGGCTGGCTCTCAATCGAGCTGCTGGATGCGGTGGCGGATTATCTCGGCATGCCGAAGATAGCGGTGTACGAGGTGGCGACGTTCTATTCCATGCTGGAGACGAAGCCCGTGGGCCGGCACAGCGTGTCCGTGTGCACGAACATCTCCTGCATGCTGCGCGGCGCGGACGATATCGTCGCGCATATCGAGAAACGGCTGGGCGTGAAGACGGGCGGCAGCACGCCGGATGGCCGCATTCACCTGAAACGCGAAGAAGAGTGCCTCGCGGCCTGCTGTGGCGGCCCGATGATGATGGTGGACCACATTTACCACGAGAACCTGACCGTGGATCGGGTGAATGCAATCCTGGACGGGCTGAAGTAATGGACGCCGGCAGGCTCAACCAGGTCTGTTACGCCACGTTGCAATTCGACCAGTCGTGGACGCTGGAGAATTACCGCAAGGTCGGTGGTTATCAGGCGCTGGAGCGCGTGCTGCGCGAGAAAGTGCCGCCGGCCAAGATCATTGACGAGGTCAAGGCCTCCGGGCTGCGGGGACGCGGCGGCGCGGGATTCCCCGCCGGACTCAAGTGGAGTTTCATGGCGGGCCCGCCGGACCGGCAGAAGTACGTGGTGTGCAATTCCGACGAATCGGAGCCCGGCACGTGCAAGGACCGGGACATCCTGCGTTTCAATCCGCACTCACTGGTGGAGGGTATGGCCATCGCCTGCTACGCCATGGGCGCGACGGTGGGATACAACTATATGCGCGGCGAGTTCATGGACGAGCCGTACCGGCGCTTCGAACACGCGCTCAGGGAGGCGTACGCCGCAGGGTACCTGGGTGGGAACGCGCTCGGTTCGGGCGCGACGATTCATCTGCATTGCACACTGGGGGCGGGCGCCTATATCTGCGGCGAGGAGACCGCACTGCTGGAATCCCTCGAGGGCAAGAAGGGCCTGCCGCGCTACAAGCCGCCGTTTCCGGCCCAATTTGGCCTGTACGGCAAGCCTACCACCATCAACAATACCGAGACTTTCGCGTCGGTCCCCACGATCCTGCGCAAGGGCGCGAAATGGTTCGCCGAACAGGGTGTGGCCAACAGCGGCGGCACGAAATGTTTTTCCGTCAACGGGCACGTGGCGAAGCCGGGCAACTTCGAGGTGCCGATGGGCTTGCCGTTCCGCGAGCTGCTGGAGCTGGCCGGCGGCGTGTGGAAGGGACGCAGGCTGAAGGCCGTCATCCCCGGCGGTTCGTCCGTGCAGGTGCTGCCGGGCGAGATCATGCTCCAGTGCAACATGGATTATGACTCCATCAAGAAGGCCGGCTCCGCGCTGGGCTCCGGCGCCGTGGTGGTAATGGATGAAACCACCTGCATGGTGGGCATGCTGCGCCGGATCTCGCGCTTCTATTTTTCCGAGTCCTGCGGGCAGTGCACGCCGTGCCGCGAGGGCACCGGCTGGCTGTACCGGATGTTGACGCGGATCACGGAGGGCCAGGGCACGATGGCGGACCTGGACAAGCTGGTGGACGTGGCCAACAAGATCGAAGGCCGCACGATCTGCGCGCTGGGCGACGCCGCCGCCTGGCCGGTGCAGAGTTTTCTGAAACATTACCGGCATGAGTTCGAATACATGATCCAAAATGGCGGCAGGAGCGTCGTTGACGGTCCAAGCGACATGAAAAAAGGGGCTAGGGGCTAGTGGCTAGTGGCTGGTGGCTAGAACTTGAATATTGAGTGAAATATATATTCTGAAAGACATCGGATTACTTAGGAATCGCACATACTGATTTACCAGCCACCAGCCACCAGCCAC
>JACORW010000100.1 GCA_016179185.1 Gammaproteobacteria bacterium
GCATTCAATAATAGCTGCCCGGATCGACTACGGCCCCAGGATTAGTCCGGCTGTCAATGACATCCAGTCCGGCGGGCGGCGTGAATTCGAACAGGGCCGGATCGAGCGTGACATTGCGGCGCGCGTCCTTGAACGTGATCTCGGTACGCTGGCTCAGGTTATCGAACAACACCATGCCCGCCAGATTGCCGCCTGCAAACCCCAGGCGTATGGTCGTGTAATCGGAGTCCGGATCGCGGGGCGTCAGTTCCAGCCACTGGACCCCCCCCTGCTCGCCCGTATTGAGCACGACATAGTGGACGTTTATGTCGCCGGAGCCGTCGAGGATGGAGACCGGGGAATCGCCGACGGAGTGGGAGAAATCCTTGACCGTGGCCTGCTCCAGATCAGCGTCATATACCCACAGCGCGGTGCCGTCGCTGATGATGGACTGGGTGTAGGGCTCAAAATACGACCACTGGAACCTGCCCGGCCGCTGGATATATACCGTGCCGATGGAATGCTCCAGTTCCTCGCCAAATTCACTGTAGAGGCGCTGCTCAAATCCCGCACTGAAGGTGTGCAGGCCGTCGAGGAATCCCCGCAAGACCTTATCTTCTGTGCCGATTTCCTGGGATCGCACACCAGCTACAAGCGACAAGCTACAAGCTACAAGGAACGTAACAGCAGCCACAAGCGACAAGCGACAAGCGACAAGGAAAACACCCTGCCGTTGCAGCGATGCAAAAACACAAGAAATGTTCTCCTTGTGGCTTGTAGCTTGTAGCTTGTAGCTCATCTGCCAGACCATGAGAAGGTGCTTCAGTCTAGCGGCGGCGGTGGGGCTGCCAGTACCTCTCTATTCCCGTTCGCCTCCAGCGGACCCACCAGTCCGCTCCTCTCCATCTCCTCCACCATGCGCGCCGCGCGGTTGTATCCGATCTTGAGCCGGCGCTGGATGTAGGAGATGGAGGCCTTGCGGGATTCGGTGACGATACGCACGGCTTCATCGTAAAGCGGATCGGCCTCGTCGGACGCGGCATCCACACCCGGAATGGCCTCGGCGCCGCCGTCCGCGGGACCGCGCACGATTTCCTCGAGATAATCCGGCACACCGCGGCCGCGGATATTGTTGACCACCTTGTGCACCTCGTCGTCATCCACGAATGCGCCGTGCACGCGCTCGGGAATGCTCGTCCCGGGCTGCAGAAACAGCATGTCGCCGTGGCCGAGCAGGCTCTCGGCGCCCATCTGATCCAGGATGGTGCGCGAATCCACCCGTGCGGAAACCTGGAATGCAATGCGGCTGGGGATGTTGGCCTTGATCAGGCCGGTGATCACGTCCACGGAAGGTCGCTGCGTCGCGACGATCAGATGGATGCCGGAGGCGCGCGCCTTCTGTGCCAGCCGCGCGATCAATTCCTCGACTTTCTTGCCCACGGTCATCATCATGTCGGCGAGTTCGTCTATGATCACGACGATGAGCGGCAGTTCCTCCAGCGCCGGGGCGACCTCGCCCTCGATACCCGCGGGCTTCCACGACACATCCGGCAGCGGCGCGCCCCTGCTTGCAGCCTCGCGCACCTTGCGGTTGTAGCTGCCCAGATTGCGCACGCCCAGCGGCGCCATCAGCCGGTACCGGCGCTCCATTTCCGCGACGCACCAGCGCAGCGCGTTGGCGGCCTCCTTCATGTCGGTGACCACGGGCGTGAGCAGATGCGGAATGCCTTCGTACACGGACAGCTCCAGCATCTTGGGATCAATCATGATCATGCGCACGTCCCGCGCCGTGGACTTGTACAGGATGCTGAGGATCATGGCGTTGAGCGCCACGGACTTGCCGGAGCCGGTGGTGCCGGCCACCAGCAGGTGCGGCATGCGATTGAGTTCCGTGACCACCGGCCGCCCGCTGATGTCCCGACCCAGCGCCAGCGCCAGCGGCGACTCGGCGGCCTCGTATTCGCCGGACTTCAGGATCTCACCGAGCGTCACCAGTTCCCGGTGCTCGTTGGGGATCTCCAGGCCGATGACGGATTTTCCGGCAATGACGTCCACGACGCGCACGCTGACCACGGACAGCGACCGGGCCAGGTCCTTGGCGAGATTGCTGATCTGGCTGCCTTTCACACCGGGGGCCGGTTGCAATTCAAAGCGGGTGATCACCGGACCGGGATGGACTTCCACCACCTGCACATCCACACCGAAATCGCGCAGTTTCAATTCCACCTGCCGCGACATGGCTTCCAGCGCCTCGGTCGAATACCCTCCCTTCGGCGGCGGCGCCTCCGCCAGCAGATTCAGAGGCGGCAAGACGGAATCCGCCGGTGGGGCGAACAGGTGTTCCTGCTTCTCTTTTTCCACGCGGATGCCCGGCGTCGGCGTGACAATTCCGGTTTCTATCCGCGGCGGCACGCGGTGCTCGACGCGTTCTTTCTCCCTCTGCAACAACGTGTCGCGCTCCCGGCGCGCGCGCCGGCCTTCGGCTTCGTCCTGCGCCCGGGACAGGCGATTGACGGCGTGGGCCCACAGTTCCAGCGACCAGTATCCGGTCCGATCCATCAGCGCGAGCCATGACAGCCCCGTGTACAGCGTCACGCCGATGACCAGCATGGAAAGCAGCGCCAGCGTACTGCCGAGATCTCCCAGGGCAGCCCGCATGATTGACCCGACGGCGTCGCCGAGCACGCCGCCCGCGCCGCGGATCCCGTGCGGCAATGCGTCGCCTGCTTCAAAGTACATCCACGCGAGCCCGCAGGCCCCGAGCAACATCAGCACCAACCCGCCGCCGCGCGCGCCCACGTGCGCGCGATCCCAGTCCAGCCTTTGATGCCGCACGCGGAGCAGCCGGTAACCGTCGAACGCGAACACCGCCGGCAACAGGTATCCCGGATGACCGAGGAGAAACAGCAGTATGTTCGCTACCCAGGCGCCCACAACTCCGCCGAGATTGTGGATCACGCCGGGTGACACTGCCTGCGACCAGCCCGGGTCATCCGGATGAAAGGAGATCAAAGCGAGTGCCAGAAACAGCGCAGCCGCCACAAGCGCCATCACGCTGATCTCGCGCAGCGTTGTGGAAAGATCTCCGCCTAGACCCAGAGCGGAAATGCGCTTCTTCGATGCTTGCGCCACAGTTAACCCGGATTCTCTAAAACAAACTTATACTTATGTTTCATAAGGAAGAATTGTACCATTTTTGAACACACAATTGCAGGCAATAATACCTCGCCCGGGGCGGCCGCCGGATACACCTGCCGGCCGGGTTGGGCGCGCGGGCCGTGTGCTAACATTGCAGCCCACCTCTGCCAGTGCCATCCATGTCGAAGAAAGCCATTTACAAAGTCATTTTCCAGAGCCAGGGAAAGCTCTACGAGATCTATGCCCGCCATGTCGGCCAGGGAGGGTTGTTCGGATTCGTCGAAGTGGAGAAGATCGTGTTCGGTGAAAAGTCAGCGGTGGTCCTGGATCCCTCCGAGGAGAATCTCAAGTCCGAGTTCCGCGGCGTAAGCCGCACGTATATCCCGCTGCACGCCGTGATCCGCATAGACGAGGTGAGCAAGCAGGGCGTTGCCAAGGTCGTGGCCGGCACCGGCAAGTCCGAAAACGTCATGCCGTTTCCCATCTATACCCAGGGCGGAGAGGAGCCCCGCTGACCGGTCCGGCGCCGAGGGTGCCGCCACCGCCCGGCTCTTCCAGGCATGCATTGCTCTCGGCACAGCCCGACACTCCCGCGCGGCCTGGGCATCGCTTCGGTCACGGTGGCAACCTTCTGCGCCCTGACATTCGCCCCGGCCGCGGCACGGGCCCAGTGGGCCGTCGTCACCGAGCGTCTCGAAGGAACCCAGTCCGAGGCCACCATTGCGCGCATCCACAACAGCACGGGTCATGCGCTGGAGTTTTATCGTGACGGCGCCGGGGCCATTCGGGCCCGCTTCAGTCTCAACGCCGGCATCACCACGCTGGCCAAGGGGAGCTGCCCGACGCTCCAGGTGGATCGCTGGTCACCGATGAATCGTTCGGTCAACGACGCGGCATGCCTTGCGACACCGCGCTGGGCCGAATACGTCCTTGGCCATGTCACCGACCGGCAGGTGAAGTCCGAGCGCCTGTTGCAGATCATGAACGGCAGCCTGCTGACGTTTCGGTTTCGTCTCGACGGCGGCGATTACCGGGACGCCCAATTCAGCCTCGCCGGTTCCAAGCGCTCGTTGAGCGCAGCCCTCGGAACGGACGTTGTCGTCACGGCACGCTGAATACCTGTTCCGATATGTGCTACAAAATTCCAACGGCCGGTCCGATCTCATGTTGGCGGACACGCCGTAAATACCCGCCGCGCTGCGCAGTCCTGCTCCGCGCGCGGGTCCAGGGCTTCCATCCATGGAAACCCGTTCGGCGCTCCGCGCCTCACCCAAGGCTCGGGTGCCGCTCCTGCGGCACACGGTCCGCCAACATGAGATCGGACCATCCGTTGGTACTGCGATTTGGAATGGCTA
>JACORW010000001.1 GCA_016179185.1 Gammaproteobacteria bacterium
ACAACCCCATCCTGGGGTTGTCAGAGGACGGCAGAAAATTGCTCCTGCATTTTCTGCATTTCCGCCATCCCTGGCGGTCAGCGGCGAAAAGCGTGGTTTTCGCTTGCCTCACATTTTCAATGACTTGCAGTCATTGAAAATGGCAGAAACTTGCTCCCGGCAGTTTCTGCATTCCCGCCATCCATGGCGGTCGCAGTGCATGCATCTGACCGCCAGGGAGGGCGGAAATGCAGATGGCGCAGGAGCACGCCATCTGCCCTGCACTGCGGGAAGCTCTGATGTTAATCAGAGCTTCCCTGTATCTGGATCCGGAGGTTGCCTCGACACTGAAGCACGCCGCTCCGGTCCCGCAGGACGGGGGATTGGACCACTACTGTCTCGCCCTCGAGGGCGTGAGCCATTTCCTGTACCTGGTGTGGTATGCGAGTCGCTTCATCCGCGAAGGCAGCCGCGTGGCGTTGTTGAGGGAATTGCGGGATTTCTATCGGCTTTCGCGCGGCGAAAAACTGCACCACATCAGCCGGCTGAACGGAGCCTTGGCCGGATACTGAGGTGGAGGATGGCCGGCATGAAGCCGGCCCCACGGGGAGACGGCCGTACCGCGCCGATCAACGCTTCATGGCGTCGAAGAACTCGGCGTTGTTCTTCGTGGACTTCAACCGCTCCAGCAGGAATTCCATCGCACCCAGTGGCTCCATCGGGTGCAGCAGCTTGCGCAGGATCCACATTTTCTGCAGCTCGTCGGTCGTGGTCAGCAGCTCCTCGCGGCGCGTGCCGGAGCGGTTGATATTGATGGAGGGGTAGACGCGCTTCTCGGAAATCTCCCGCTCCAGGTGCAACTCCATGTTGCCGGTGCCCTTGAATTCCTCGTAAATCACATCGTCCATGCGCGAACCGGTATCAATGAGCGCGGTGGCGAGTATGGTCAGCGAGCCGCCTTCCTCGATATTGCGCGCGGCGCCGAAAAAGCGCTTCGGCCGTTGCAGGGCGTTCGCATCCACGCCGCCGGTCAGCACCTTGCCGGAGGCAGGCACTACAGTGTTGTAGGCGCGCGCGAGGCGCGTGATGGAATCCAGCAGGATGACCACGTCCTTCTTGTGCTCCACCAGGCGCTTGGCGCGCTCGATCACCATGTCGGCCACCTGCACGTGGCGCGTGGCCGGCTCGTCGAACGTCGAGGAAATGACCTCGCCACGTACCGAGCGCTCCATCTCCGTCACTTCCTCGGGCCGCTCATCGATCAGCAACACGATCAGATGGCAGTCGGGAAAATTCCCGGTGATGGAATGGGCGATGGATTGCAGCATCATTGTCTTGCCGGCCTTGGGCGGGGAGACGATCAACCCGCGCTGGCCCTTGCCGATGGGTGCCACCAGGTCAATGATGCGCGGGGTAAGATCTTCGGTGCTGCCGTTGCCTATTTCCAGCTTGAGCCGCTTGTTCGCGAACAGCGGCGTCAGGTTCTCGAACAGGATCTTGTTCTTGGCCTTCTCCGGCGGTTCAAAATTGATCTCGTTGACCTTGAGCAACGCGAAGTAGCGTTCTCCGTCCTTCGGCGGCCGGATCTTGCCGGATACGTTGTCGCCGGTGCGCAGGTTGAAGCGCCGGATCTGGCTGGGCGACACGTAAATGTCGTCGGGGCCGGCCAGGTAGGAACTGTCGGCCGAGCGCAGGAAGCCGAAGCCGTCCTGGAGAATTTCCAGCACGCCGTCGCCGTAGATATCCTCGCCCTTCTTGGCCTGGGCCTTGAGGATTTCGAAGATGACGTCCTGCTTGCGGGACCGGGCGAGGCCGTCGAGTCCCAGTGATTCGGAGAGTGTGATGAGTTCGGATGCGGGTTGTTGCTTGAGTTCAGTGAGGTTCATGGGCACCTGCGGCGCTAAGGAGGACTGTGTTGAAAGAACGCACCGGGCGCGAGTGGCACCGATGCGGGTGAAACCGGATGAATTAGTTGTTTAGAAGGGCTGAAACTTGGGACTTGTTGGTAATTAACCTAGCACGCTCCGGCGCGCGCGTCCAGTACGCATTCCGTTGCGGCGCATCAGATGACGCTGTCTATAAAGGCAGACAACTGGGACTTCGACAGGGCTCCCACCTTGGTGCCGGCCACGGTGCCGTCCTTGAAGATCATCAGGGTTGGAATGCCGCGCACGGCATACCGGGCCGCGACCGCCTGGTTTTCATCTATGTTGAGCTTCGCCACGGTAAGCTTGTCCGCGTACTCGCCCGCAATCTCGTCCAGGATGGGGGCGATCATCCGGCACGGTCCGCACCATTCGGCCCAGTAGTCCACTATTACGGGGCGGCTGGAATTCAGGACCTGCTGTTCGAACGAGCTGTCGGTAACGTGAATGATCTGGTTGCCCATCGGGGACTGCGCGCCTCCGCGCGGGGGTATTTCCCCGGCATTTCATCGAAATTGAGCGGTGAATGCAAGCCGACGCGCCCACTGCCAGCGCGCGCCGTGGCTGTCACACCACGGCATATCTGCTATTCTCGCCGGCGACGCACGAGAGACGCTTGGCATGACTGCTTTTTCCGAAAGGTTTTCGCAGAAGTCCATTCATGGACGCCTGCCGCTCGCTTCGGCCAATGCGGCGCCTCAGCCTGCCGGCCGGATTGCCCTGATCCGGCGCGTTTTATCACTTGGATTGTTGTTGGCGGTGATGGCCGGTTGCGGGCAGAAAGGCGATTTGTACCGCCCCGACAAGCAGCAAAAATTCGCCGCTTTTCCGGAACGTTCCGCTCGGGGTTGACGCGGCAGCTACTGCCGTGCCGATGCTCCCGTCCGGCATGCGCCGGGACTGGTGGCCGATATCCGGCCCGATGAACTCCCGTGACTGATTTTCACTATCGCGATCAGGTCCTGCACGTGGAATCGGCAAGCCTGACGGACATCGCCGCGCGTTTCGGCACGCCCTGCTATGTATACTCGCGCGCCGCCATGGAACGCCGGTGGCGCGCATTCGACCGCGCGTTCGAAAACCGCGCCCACCTCGTGTGTTACGCGGTGAAAGCCAACAGCACGTTGGGCGTGTTGCAGGTGCTGGCACGGCTCGGTTCCGGCTTCGACATCGTTTCCGTGGGCGAACTGGAGCGGGTGTTGGCGGCCGGAGGCGACCCTGCGCGCACGGTTTTCTCCGGTGTCGGCAAACGTGAGGATGAGATGCGGCGCGCGCTTGAGGTGCGCATTCGCTGCTTCAACGTGGAGTCCGAGGCGGAGCTGCGCCGGCTCGATGGCATCGCCGGCAGCATGGGGCGGATCGCTGAAGTGTCCCTGCGGGTGAATCCCGACGTGGACCCCGGCACCCACCCCTACATCTCAACCGGATTGCGCGACAACAAGTTCGGCATCGCGCACGAAGATGCAGTGCGCCTGTATCGTTTCGGCAACGGCCTTGCCAACATAAAGATGACAGGCATTGCCTGTCACGTGGGATCGCAGATCGTGGCGCTGGCGCCGTTTCAGGACACCGCAGCGCGCATGGCGGCGCTGGCGCAGGAGCTGGAGCGCGCCGGGTTGCCGGTGCAGCACGTGGATCTGGGCGGAGGACTCGGGGTGCGGCACGAAGAGCAGGAACAGCCGCCGGAGCCTGCGGCGCTGGTGAATGTCTTGTGCGCAGCGTTTGCCGGAATGGACGTTGAACTGCGCATCGAACCCGGGCGCGCAATCATCGCCAACGCCGGCGTATTGCTTACCCGTGTCGAGTATCTGAAGCAGAACGGCCCGAAGCGCTTTGCCGTTGTGGATGCGGCGATGAATGACCTGCTGCGGCCCGCGCTTTACCATTCCTGGCACGACATCATTCCCGTACGCGCGGGAGATGGACTGGCGGAGTTCCGCTACGACATCGTGGGGCCCGTATGCGAGTCCGCGGATTTTCTCGGACATGATCGCGCGCTCGCCATCGAAGCCGGGGACCTGGTGGCGGTATGCTCGGCGGGCGCGTACGGGGCGGTCATGGCGTCCAATTACAATTCAAGGCCAAGGGCGCCGGAAATTCTGGTGGATGGCCCGCAGGTTCACGAAATCCGCCGGAGAGAAACCATCGCGGATCTGCTGAGACCCGAAAAACCCGTCCCGTGAGAGCCGCGCCATAACAGTGCGCATCAAAATTTTGCGCACCAGGCTGGTGCATTGGCGAATCGGGATAACCCTGAAACAGTTTCATGTTCAATGGGTTAGTCTCGGTAATGCTTGGCACGCTTCGTGCTGACTAGCCCTGAAGTTGCCCGGGCCCGGACCCGGGTCGGGCGCAAATTTTTTCAGCACGAGTAATCAGGCGGAGCCGCGTCGCCGATCGCAGCGGGAAATCTTTTGAGGAGAGAGAGGCAAATGTCCAAAGACAAAGCACTGGAGATAATGAAGGAAAACGAGGTCAAGTTCGTTGACCTGCGTTTTACGGACACCCGCGGCAAGGAGCAGCATGTGACGATGCCGGCCCATTGTGCCGACGATGATTTCTTCGAGCACGGCAAGATGTTCGATGGTTCTTCGATAGCGGGCTGGAAGGGCATCAACGAGTCCGACATGGTGTTGATGCCGGAAGCGGACACCGCGGTAATGGATCCGTTTTTTGACGAGGCCACGCTGATCCTGCGGTGCGACGTGCTGGAGCCGAGCACGATGCAGGGATATTCCCGCTGCCCGCGTTCGCTGGCCAAACGCGCCGAGGCCTATCTCAAGTCCACCGGCATCGCGGATACGGTGTATTTCGGTCCGGAACCGGAATTTTTCATTTTTGACGACGTGCGCTGGGGCGCGCAGATCAACAGTGGCTTCTACGAGATCGATTCCGACGAAGGCGACTGGAACAGCGAGACGGCGTTTGAAGGCGGCAACATCGGCCATCGGCCCGGCGTCAAGGGCGGTTATTTCCCGGTGCCGCCGGTGGACGCACAGCAGAACATCCGCTCCGCCATGTGCACGACGCTGGAGGAGATGGGCATTCCGGTGGAGGTCCATCACCATGAAGTGGCGACGGCGGGGCAGGCGGAGATCGGCACGCGCTTCAATACGCTGCTGCGCAAGGCCGACGAGCTGATCATCCTCAAGTACGTCGTTCAGAACGTTGCCCACAATTTCGGCAAGACCGTGACCTTCATGCCCAAGCCCCTGGTGGGTGACAACGGCAACGGCATGCATTGCCACCAGTCGCTGGCCAAGGGCGGCAAGAACCTGTTCACCGGCGACAAGTACGGCGGCCTGTCGCAACTGGCGTTGTACTACATCGGCGGCGTCTTCAAGCACGCCCGCGCGTTGAATGCGATCACGAATTCAGGCACCAACAGTTACAAGCGCCTGGTGCCGGGCTTCGAGGCACCGACGATGCTCGCCTATTCCGCGCGCAACCGCTCGGCCTCCATCCGCATCCCGTGGGTCTCGAATCCCAAGTCACGCCGCATCGAGGTGCGCTTTCCGGACTCGAACGGCAATCCCTACCTGATGTTTGCGGCGATGATGCTGGCCGGGCTCGACGGGATCCAGAACAAGATCGACCCGGGTCATCCGCTGGACAAGGATCTGTACGATCTGGAGCCCGAAGAGGAGAAGAAGGTCCCGACCGTGTGTTCCTCGCTGGAGCAGGCGCTGGAGGAGCTGGACAGGGACCGGGAGTTTCTCAAGGCCGGCGGCGTGTTCAGCGACGACCTCATTGACAGCTATATCAAGCTCAAGAACGACGAGCTGACGCGCTTCCGCATGACCACGCACCCGGTGGAATTCGACATGTACTACAGCCTGTAAGCCGGGTTTCGAGCACCGTGTCACAAAGGGCCCCGCAAGGGGCCTTTTGATTTGGAGCCCCCGGCCCGCGGGGAATCAAGCACTTGCACGGATCCCGGGGCGGCACTTGAGCAATTTCAGCCGCATTTCGGTCTAAACTGCAACTGCACGTGCATTCCCGGGAGATTGAAATGCGCTTGATCACGATGCTGATGGTGACGGTACTCGTTGCCCCCGCCGTTGCGGAAGAGGTTTACAAGACCACCGACGCCGACGGCAATGTGATCTTTTCCGACCAACCGTCGCCGGACGCGGAGACCATCCAGATCCCGGAGACGCAGACAGTGCCCGCGGATCAGGCGCCGCCGTTCGAATACAAGCCGCCCGCGCCGGGCGCGGCCTACACCAGTCTTGCCATCGTCAGTCCGGCCAACGAACAAGCCTTCCGTCCGGAAGACGAGGACAGCGGTGTGCAGGTCACGGCGCGCGTCGAGCCGCGGTTTCGCGGGCAGGACTCCTATGTGCTGGTTCTGGACGGAAAAGAGCACAGCTCCGGCAAGAGCCCGAGCTTTACGCTGACAGCGCTCGATCGGGGGTCGCACCAGGTCAGCGTCAAGATAAAGGACCCCGACGGCAAGACGTTGATCAGTTCCGACCCGATAACCTTCCATGTCCTGAAAGTGTCGGCCTTGCAGAAAAAGGCGGCACCCGGGCCGGGCCAGCCGCCCAAACCGCCGGCCCCGCCCAAAGCGCCCTGAAGCGCTGCGGCAAGATAGCGGTATCGCCTCACGTTCCCGGACGACGCCCCCTGGGCAATCCGGTGGCTCGCTTCTTGCTCCGTATATGGGGCAAGGTCACTTCCCAGTGCGGACCGCTTATAACACGATGACCAGGCGGGTTTTTCTGCTGTACCCGATGTTCGGGCGCTTCATTCTTCACCGCCCTGCGCACCATATTGGTGCGATAATGACGCCATGAGCGCCGGTTCAGCCGCCCAGGCATCCCACCTGCTGGAGAACCTCCATACCGCCGTGCTGGTGTTTGGCCCGGACCTTCGGTTGCGCGCCATCAACTCGGCCGGCGAGCACCTGCTTTCGGCCAGCGGCCGGAAAATGCTCGGCCTGCCGCTGTCCGAAATCGTTCCCGACCATGAGGCGCTGACAGACATGCTGGAGCGCGCACTGAAACATCGCCGTTGCTATACGGAATGGGGAATGGAGCTGCGCCTGAATCTGGAGCGCACAGCGCCGCTGGACGTCATGGTGACTCCCGCGACCGCCGTGGACGGCAAGCCGGAATTGATTGTGGAATTGGTGAACGTGGAATCGCTGACACGTGCCCGGCGCGATGAGCAACTGGCGTTCCTGCATGAAGCCGCGCGCAAGTCGCTGCGCGGCGTGGCCCATGAGATCAAGAATCCCCTGGGCGGCCTGCGCGGCGCCGCGCAGCTGCTGGAACGGGAGCTGGACGGCAGCAGTCTGCGCGAATACACGCAGATCATCATCAGCGAGGCTGACCGCCTGCGAAATCTTGTGGACCGGATGCTGGTGCCGCGCGGGCGGAGCCAGGCCGTCGAACTCAACATTCACGAGATCCTGGAGTACGTGCTCAGCGTGCAGGGCGCGGAACCGCCGGTGGAATTCGAACGCGATTATGACCCGAGCCTGCCGGCGCTGCAGGCGGACCGCGACCAGCTCGTACAGATTTTCCTGAACCTCGTGCGTAACGCCGTCCAGGCGGCCGGTTCCGGGGGCCGGGTGACGCTGCGAACGCGGGTCAAACGGAACTGTTCCATCCGCCAGCAGCAGCACCGGCTGGCGCTGCAGGTGGAGGTCATTGACAGCGGGCCCGGCGTGCCGGCGGAGATCGAGAGCGAAATGTTCTTCCCCATGGTGACCGGCCGCGCCGACGGCGTCGGCCTCGGCCTGTCCATCGCCCAGGCCCTGACCCAGGCCCATGACGGTTCCATCGAATATGAACGGGACGGCGGCCAGACCGTGTTCCGCATTCTGCTGCCGCTGGACTGATGCCATGACCGCGCCGCGCAGGGTCTGGATCGTGGATGACGACCGCTCCATCCGCTGGGTTCTGGAAAAGGCCCTCGGCAAGGAGGGGCTCGTGGTCGAGTGTTTTGACGCCGCGGCCGGGCTGTTACAGGCGCTGTCACGCGGCGTGCCGGATCTGATCATTACCGACGTGCGCATGCCCGGAATTGATGGCATGGAACTGCTGGAGCAGATCAAAGGCCGCGCGCCGAATCTGCCGGTGATCCTGATGACGGCCTATCCGGATCTGGACCGGACCGTGTCTGCGTTTCAAAGCGGCGCCTATGAATACCTGTCCAAGCCGTTCGACGTGGATGAGCTCGTGGCACTGGTACGCCGGGCCCTGCGGCCGGTGGAACAGCCCTCGACCGTGGCTGCGGACTATCCGGATCAGGCCGGCATCGTCGGATCGGCGCCGGCGATGCAGGAAGTATTCCGCGCCATCGGGCGGCTGTCGCGCTCCAATCTTACCGTGCTGATCACAGGGGAGTCCGGCACCGGCAAGGAACTTGTGGCGCGGGCACTGCATCGCCACAGCCCGCGCAGCACGGCGCGCTTCATTGCATTGAATACTGCCGCCATCCCGCGCGAATTACTCGAGTCGGAACTCTTCGGCCATGAAAAGGGCGCGTTCACCGGCGCCACTGCCCAGCGCATCGGGCGCTTCGAGCAGGCCGACGGCGGCACGCTGTTCCTGGACGAGATCGGCGATATGCCGGCAGAGCTGCAGACGCGGCTGTTGCGCGTGCTGGCGGAAGGGGAGTTCTACCGCGTCGGCGGACATACGCCGGTGCGCGTGTACGTGCGCGTCATCGCTGCCACGCACCAGGACCTGGAGCAGCGTGTACGCGACGGCGTATTCCGCGAGGACCTGTTTCACCGGCTGAACGTGATCCGCGTGCATGTGCCGCCGTTGCGCGAACGGCGTACCGACATACCGCAACTGACCGGGCACTTTTTGCAACTGGCTGCTTCGGAACTGGTTGTGCCGCCGAAGCGGGTATTGCCGGAGACCCAGTCGTTCCTGAACGCGCTGCCCTGGCCCGGCAACGTGCGGCAACTGGAGAATTTCTGCCGCTGGATCACGGTGATGGCCGCGGGCCGGGACGTGCACGTGGACGACTTGCCGCCGGAGCTGCGCCAGACCGGCGCTGCCGCGCCGGTGGAGGATTGGGAAGGCGTGTTGCGCCACTGGGTCGAGGCGAACCTGTTGCGCGGGGAAAAACAGCTCCTGGGGGACGCCGTCCCGCGCTTCGAGCGCATCATGATCGAGGAGGCGTTGAAACAATCCGGCGGCCGGCGCCAGGACGCCGCCCGGCTGCTTGGCTGGGGCCGCAACACGCTGACGCGCAAGATCAAGTTGCTGGCGCTGGATGTGTAGTCGATGACGGCGCCACCCGTCCGACCAGCAATCGGGAAGTAAATTTTTGTGGGGCCGGCTTTAAGCCGGCCTTCGTTGGCTGAGCCACCATTGCGTCGGGGCAATTGCTGTTTCCATAATGGCGAGTGTCCGCCGCCCTTTTCGACCGGGAGCCCTCCCATGATCAAGCAACGTCCCGTCTCCTATGAACACAACGGCACACTTCTCGAAGGCATGTTGGTCTACGACGACTCCTGGCAGACGGCGATGCCAGGCGTCATGGTGTGCCATGCCTGGGCCGGCCGCGGCCCGTCCGAAATCAACAAGGCGCGCGCCATTGCCGAGGAAGGCTACGCCGCGTTCGCCGCGGACCTGTACGGCAAGGGCGTGCTGGGAAAGAGCAAGGATGAAAACATGCGGTTGATGACCCCGTTCATGGAGGATCGCGCGCTGCTGCAGGCCCGGCTCAAGGTCGCACTCAAGGCCTTCGGCGACCAGGAAGTCGTGGACGAGAAGCGCATCGCCGCCATCGGCTTCTGCTTTGGCGGACTATGCGTACTGGACATGGCGCGCAGCGGCGCCGATGTGCAGGCGGTCATTAGCTTCCATGGCCTGTTTGATCCCCCCGGCAACACCGCCGGCAATCGGATCACGGCGCGCGTACTGGCCTTGCACGGCAACGACGATCCGATGGTGCCCCACGAACAGGTCATGGCGCTCGCCGACGAACTCACTGCCGCCGGCGCCGACTGGCAGATCCACATGTACGGCCAGACCATGCACGCCTTCACCAACCCCGAGGCGAATGACCCGGGATTCGGCACGGTCTACAACGAGACCGCCGACCGGCGCGCCTGGCAGGCCTTGGATAATTTTCTGGAGGAGGTTTTTTGAACGGCCTGACCCATGGGTATGACCGCGGATTGGCAGAAGGCGTCATGCCTATGATTGCTGGCAGTTACGTGTACGACGGGAAAATGCCCAGCCACGCCGTGGGCGTTACGTGGAATGAAATGCCCAATCGTGCGGACGGCGCACAGGGTTGTGCTTACGATTCGGTCGGCGAATTACTTCCCGGCCAGTACTTCGACTCCGGGACGGGCTTACACCACAACGGATTCCGCGACCTTGATCCAGCGTCAGGCCGCTATATCGAGTCCGATCCGATCGGATTGCATGGGGGGCTGAGCACTTACCTCTACGCGAATGGGAATCCGATTAGACTCTTTGATCCGAGAGGACTGGCCTACTTTGCCAAGAGGGCATTGGGTGGAATGGAGTGGCAAGGCGGAGCGTTCTGCAATCCGATCGATGACTTCTTCAATACCGAAATCAGCCACGAACAGCTTTTCTTTGAAGATGGGAAGAATCCCGCAAATATCGGCTTTTTCGACGATGGAAATCTGCGGGAGGAAACGAATCCGACCGGATACAGCTGCAGGTCTGTGTACTACAACGACTGCATTATGCGCAAAGCCTACGCGAACACCGGACCACCGCCGACATATTGTCTAATTGGACGGAACTGCCAGACTTGGGCTGAGAAGGTTCGCGAAGAGTACGAGCGACTTGCCGACGATCCGCAGGTCAAAGGCGAATGCCTGGGGTGTAAGCAGTGATCCTCGTGTATATCGTCTTCTTTGCTCTTGGCGCGGTCGCGGTTCTTTTACTGGCAAAGTTTGGATGGCCGGTTCGGATCGGCATTGGCTTAGCTATCTTCCTAATCCCATCGATCGCTGTGACGATCTGGATTGCCCGGGTCGGTGATCGACCACCTGCGGATTCGGCAATCGTCGTACCGAAACCCGAAAAGAACGACAAATAGAGTTTTAGAAGCAGTACCACGCCAACGCCCGGCAAGCCGGGCGTCGTTGTCTTCAGCGGCCGGCCTGGTTGAGGACGGTCTCGAGCATCTCCAGGACGAAGCGCTGTTTGGGCTTGGGCAGTTCCTGGATGCGCTCCAGGTGCCGTTGCGGCTTCGGGGTCGGTCCGCGCTTGCCGGCGCCGTTCTTCATCCCCAGCAGCTCATCCAGACTGACGCGGTAGAACTGCGCGACCTCCGGCAACAGCGATGCCGACACGCGCGCCCAGGTTTTGGGAACAATCGGGGCAGACTGAGATTCTTTTTCACGCGGCCGGGAATTGACCGCCTATAACGCCCCAGGAGCCACGCGGCGCGGGTGACCCTTATCTCGGTATCCCTTCAATTGCCTGTTTCAGTCCGCAGCGATCACAAATCCGATCCCGCGTCGTTTTGGCGCCGGCGGTGTCATCAGTTCCCGGATCGCCGCAAGCATGTTGGTGATCGCCTCATCGTGGGTGGGGAGCTTTTGCTCGATGCGCGCTTCGAGTTGGTCGAGGCGGTGCGCGAGGTCTTTGTTTGACGCCAGCAATTCGCGCAATTGCACGAAGGCGCGCACGACATAGATGCTCATCTCGACAGCGCGGGGGCTGTTGAGGATCGTGGCGGCCATGATGGCGCCGTGCTCGGTGAAGGCGAACGGTGCAAAGCGCGGGTCGCGGTGCTTCTGGGAACCGGTCGCAATTTGCGACCGGTTCCAGGCCTCGAGTTCGGCATGCGTCAGGCGGAACAGAAAATCCCCCGGGAAGCGCTCGCTATTGCGCTTTACCTGTTCATTCAGGCGTTTGGTGGTGACACCGTAGAGCGCGGCGAGGTCGGCATCGAGGATCACCCGATGCCGGCGCAGGATCAGGATCGTGCGGGTGATGTGCTCGAGGGGAACAAGTGCTCCGATTGCCGCGCGGCGTTTTTGCGGTCTTCCGTGACATGGTGTCCGTTGTTTAGTGCCCGGTCTGGGCGATGACGGTATCGAGCATCGTAGAGGGTGGCCAGATCCGCATCAAGCAGGCCTTTCTGGAATTCACGCGTGTGAGAATCGTTGAAACACTGATACCCACGGCCATGATGGCCAAGCATCCCCGCGGCTGGCTGCGCGTCACAAGGTTGCAAGATCAGTCCTCGTCAATGACGAATCCGATGCCGCGGCGTTTGGGTGCTGGCGGCGTCATCAGTTGCCGGATTGCTTCGAACACGGAGCTGAACTGCGCGTCGTATTTGGCCTCCAGCGCTTCCATTTTGCGCGCAAGTTCCTTGTGGGAGGCGAGTACTTCGCGCAGACGCACAAAGGCACGCATTATCTCGATGTTTACGGAAATTGCTCGTTGACTGCGCAACACGGTTGAGAGCATTGCCACGCCCTGCTCGGTGAAGGCATATGGCCGCGTTCTCCGCCCTCCCCATTTAGCTAAGCCCGATTGCGTGGAACTTGAGGTCACAGTTTGTGACCTCAAGATTCTAACTTCTTGATTGGTCAGCTCAAAAAGGAAGTCGTCTGGAAATCGGCTGGCATTGCGCTTCACCGCTTGAACCAGGACCTTCGTGGCGACGCCATAAAGCGCGGCCAGATCCACATCGAGCAGGACCTTCTGTCCGCGCAGGATCAGAATGCGCCGCTCGATCGCAATGGTTTCTGATGCGGAGATGAATACGGTTGTCGTCTTCGCCTTCCGTGGCATGTCATTACCCTCCCTGGTTTGAACAGGAAATCTACACCGGCGTCACGTTTTCATCGTGAGTCCCGCAACCACATGGCGACGTCCTTCGCGTGGTAGGTGAGGACGCCGTCGGCTCCCGCGCGGCGGCAGGAGAGCAGCGCCTCCAGCACCGTGCCGCGCTCGTTGACCCAGCCGTTCAGCGCCGCGGCCTTCAGCATTGCATACTCGCCGCTGACGCAGTAGACGAACGTCGGTACACCGAAGGTGTCCTTCACGCGGCGCACGATGTCGAGATAGGGCAGGCCGGGCTTGACCATTACCATGTCCGCCCCTTCCTCGATGTCCAGCGCCACTTCCCGCAGCGCTTCGTCGGAATTGGCCGGGTCCATCTGGTAGGAAAACTTGTTGCCACCCTTGAGATTCGCGGCGGAGCCCACGGCATCGCGGAACGGGCCATAGAACGATGAGGCATATTTCGCCGAGTAGGCGAGGATACGCGTGTTCACGTGTCCCTCCGCCTCCAGCGCCGCGCGGATCGCGCCGATGCGCCCGTCCATCATGTCCGATGGCGCGACCACGTCCGCTCCGGCCTCCGCATGAGACAACGCCTGGCGCACGAGGGCCTTCACCGTGGCGTCGTTGACCACGTAACCCTTGCGATCCAGCAAACCGTCCTGGCCGTGGCTTGTGAACGGGTCCAGCGCCACGTCGGCGATGACGCCGAGCTCCGGCAGCGCTTTTTTCAACTCCCGCACCGTGCGTTGCGCGAGCCCTTTCGGGTTCCATGCCTCGCGTCCATCGGCGGATTTTTTCGCCGCCGGCGTCACCGGGAAAATCGCCAGCGCAGGGATGCCGAGTTTTACAGCCTGTTCAGCCTCGCGCAGCAGCGCATCAATGCCGAGCCGGTGTACGCCGGGCATGGAGGGCACCGGCGTGCGCGTCTTGTTGCCGGGCGCAACGAACACGGGCCAGATCAGGTTGTCCACGGTCAGGCGGTTCTCGCGCATCAGTCGCCGGCTGAAATCGTCGGCGCGCATGCGGCGCATGCGCGTGGCGGGATAGCGAGGTGTCGTCTTGACGGTCATGGGGGCAATTCTATGCGCAAATCCCTGGCGGCGTGAAATGACGCCGGTGCGCCCGGCAAGGTCACGGCACGGCGGCGTGGATGGTGAGTGTTACCGGTTCGACGCCGGCAGTCGCGATGCCATGCACTTCGCCGATTAAATCGCCGCTCTCCCGTTCCGCGCGGCCGGATTTGGAAATGCGCGCCGTGACCGTGACTTTGGCGTGTTGTGACAGCCGCAATTCCGGCGCCATGGCCAGGGAATCATCCAGCACCACGTCGAAGGGCAATTCCGAGGCTGCCCGCTTCACGACGGCCAGCGGCATCGGTGGTCCCTCCTGCGCGCGGGCGCTCACGAAAACCGTTGCCCCTGCGGGAACTTCCCTGGCCAGTTCCGGCGCGATCTCCACGCGCACGGCGATGCCGGCCGCGGCACCCGCCGCAGTTCCGGCGGGGGTCCCTCCGGCCTGCTCAATCAGGTGTGACACTTCAGCCTTCGTGTTTTCGTCTTCGAGCAGCGGCAGCAGCGTGTGCCAGTAATTCACCGCGGCCGGCGCATCGCCGCGCTCCATTGCCGCCATGCCGGCTAGCCAGAGCGCGGTGCGGTGATGCTGGTCCAGCGCCAACGCGCGGTTGATGAGTTCGACTGGTTTGCCGCCGAGCCTGCCGCCGGCGGACATTGCGAGGGCATCCGCGTAGCGCACCAGCGTGTCGGCATCCTCGCCCGCAAGCGCGTAGAGGCGCTCGTAGGCCTGCACTGCCTCGGGGTAACGGCCGGCGGCCATGTGCGCCCGGCCCAGCATCTGCCAGCCTTTTTGATCATCGGGATGCCGTTTGAGATGCGCCGAAAGCGCCGCGATCATCCCGGCCTCTTCGGGCTGTGCCGTGGCGCCCGTGTCCACACCGATCAAGTCCGGACGCCCGGCGTACAGGTAAAGTCCAATCGCAAACAGGCTCACGAACAATGCGACAGAGATGGGAGCAAGTGGTAGTCGCGAGCCGGCCGCGCCGGTCGGCGGCGCGCCACCCCCAACGTGGGCCAGCATTTCGCGTTCAATCTCATGCCGCACGGAGTCGGCCTGATCCGCTGCGATTACTCCGTCCCGGGCTTCATGCTCGATCTCGGCGAGCCGCGCCCGATAGGCGCGGAGCCGTTGATCCGTGCCTGGCCCCGTTTTCTGCCTGATCAGGCTCAACAGCACCGGCGCCAGCGCCAACGCCATCAGGCTGAAGGCGAGGATCGCAAAACCGGTCATTCCCGGTCCCGGTCGCCGGTCGCCTGCAGCAGTTGCCGCAATTTCGCCTGTTCTTCCTCCGACAACGGCTTGGCTGCGCCCCGGTTCCGGCTGCGCGAAAATCTGAACGCGACACCCGTGCCGATCAGGAGCACAAGGAATGGCCCGAGCCACAGCAGCCACGTGCCGGTTCGCACCGGTGGTCGGTACAGCACGAAATCTCCGTAACGCTGCACCATGAATGCGAGAATTTCCGTATCGCTGCTGCCCCGGGACATCATGCCGTGAACTTCCGCGCGCAGGTCCTGTGCGAGTTCAGCGTGCGAGTCCTCCAGCGACTGGTTCTGGCAGACCAGGCAGCGCAGTTCGGACAGCAGGGCGTGGTAGCGCTGTTCCATTGCCGGGTCGTCGAATTTCAGCGGCGTATCAGCGGCCCGGACCGGCAGGCTGAAGGACAGGCACAAGGCGATTACAAGACTCCGCAGCAGCATGTCAGGGCATCCGGTCTCCGACGGCATCCGCGAGCAGCGGCAGGATCCTGTCCGTGATCGCCTGCTCGGTCAGCGCGCCGATGTGCTTGTAACGGATGATCCCGTTGGCGTCCATGACGAACGTCTCGGGCACGCCATACACGCCGTAATTGATGCCGGTACGCCCGTCTTCGTCGGCCGCGATCACGACGTAGGGATTGCCCCAGACTTCCAGCCAGCGCAGCGCATCCGCGCGCGGGTCCTTGTAGTTGAGACCATAGATGGGGATTTGCCGCTCGGTCGCCAACTGCGTGAGCAGGGCATGCTCGTGGCGGCATGCCACGCACCAGGATGCCCACACGTTCAGCAACACCGGCCGGCCGCGGAGATCTTCCTGCGTAAGACGTCGATCGGGCGCCTGCAATTGCGGCAGGTCGAAGGCCGGGGCGGGCTTGCCGATGAACGGGGAAGGGACGCGGCGCGGATCCATGCCGAGACCGATGGACAGCAGGGCTATCAGCGCGCCGAATGCCAGCAGCGGCAGCAGGTAACGGCTCATGTTCGCAGCCGGTAACGCCGATCCGACGCGGCCACGGCCGCGCCCGCCACCATCAGCAGCGCGCCGAGCCAGATCCAGCGCACAAACGGTTTCACCTGGACGCGCACGCTCCAGTCGCCATCGTCCAGCGGTTCACCCAGGGAAACGTACAGATCGCGCGTGAAGCCCGCATCGATCCCGGCTTCGGTCATCGGCATGTCGCGCACGGCGTACAGGCGCTTTTCCGTCGTGAGCTCCCACGGCGCGCCGCCACGGTCAATTTGAAACTGCGCGCGCGTGAATTCGTAGTTCGGGCCCGAACCCCGGCGGATGTCGTCGAGCCGGAAGCGATAGCCTCCCAGTTGTACGGCATCACCGGCGCCCATCCGTTCATGGGCGGAGACGCTGAAGTTGCTGCTGGCGGCGATTCCGATGATCGTCACTGCCAGCCCGAGGTGCGCGACGGACATCCCGACAAAGGCGCGTGGCAGCGCATTGGGCCGCGCGCCGCCGTCAGACGGCCGGGTCACGCGTGCGCGTACTGCCGCGATGGTGTTGGATACGATCCACAGCGCCAGCAGGACCGCGATTCCCATCTGCAGTCCACGTGCCTCGCCGAGCGTGACCGCGACGAGTGCGCCGAGCACAATGCCGGCCGCAAGCCCTGCCCGCAGCGACGGCCACAGGCGCGCCCAATAATCGCCGCGCCATCGGCACAGGACGCCGAGCCCCAGCGCAACGAACACCGGTACCATCAGCGGCACGAAAACGGCATTGAAGTAGGGCGCACCGACGGAAATCTTTCCGCCCATGACGTCAATGACCAGCGGATAGGCGGTGCCAAGCAGCACCGCGCCTGCCGCGACGGTCAGCAACGTGCTGTTCATCAGCAACAGCGTTTCCCTGGACAGAAGTTGATAGCCGGCATCGGCGCGTATTGCCGGCGCGCGCAGCGCGTACAGGAGCAGCGAAGCGCCGATCGTGACGCCCAGCAGGGCAAGGATGAAAACGCCGCGCGCCGGATCATTGGCGAACGCATGCACCGAAGTGACGACGCCCGAGCGCACGAGAAACGTGCCCAGCAGGCTCAGTGCAAACGCGCAAATGGCCAGCAACACGGTCCAGTTCTTGAACACACCCCGTTTCTCCGTGGCGGCAAGGGAGTGGATCAGCGCGGTGCCCACCAGCCATGGCATGAACGAGGCGTTTTCGACCGGGTCCCAGAACCACCAGCCGCCCCAGCCCAGCTCGTAGTACGCCCACCAGCTGCCCAGCGCGATCCCGAACGTGAGAAACGCCCAGGCCACCGTGGTCCACGGCCGCGTCCAGCGCGCCCACGCCGGATCGAGCCGGCCTTCCAACAGCGCGGCGATGGCAAATGCGAACGCCACCGAAAATCCCACGTAGCCCGTGTACAGCATTGGCGGGTGGATGATGAGTCCGGGATCCTGCAGCAGCGGATTCAGGTCCGCGCCGTCCACGGGCGCGGGCACCTGCCGCAGGAACGGATTGGAGGTGAACAGCATGAACATCAGAAACCCCACGCTGACGATCCCCATGACGCCCAGCACGCGCCCCAGCAGGACCTGCGGCAGGTTGCGCCCGAAAAAGGTGACCGCGGTGGTCCACAGGCCGAGGATCAATGCCCATAACAGCAGCGAACCCTCGTGCGCGCCCCACACGGCCGAAATCCGGTACGGCAGCGGCAATTTTGAATTGGAGTTGGCGGCCACGTACGTCACGGAAAAATCATTGACGGCGAAGCACACCGCCAGCGCCACGAATGCGACGCCCAGCAGCGCAAATTGCGAACGCGCCGCAACCGTGCCCGCCGCAAGCCAGTCGGCGCGGTTGACGCCGGCGCCAATCAGGGGCAGCAGGCTCTGCACGACGGCGAGACAAAGCGCGAGGATCAGCGCGAAGTGGCCGAGTTCCGGTATCACTGTGCCTGCTTGAAGGCGCTGCGGGGGATGGGTTTGCCGGCGGCTGCCAGTGCCTTGGCCACTTCCGGCGGCATGTAGTTCTCATCGTGCTTGGCAAGAACCTCGCCGGCGACGAAGACACCACCGTCGCCGATCCGTCCATTGGCGACGATACCCTGGCCCTCGCGAAACAGATCCGGCAATACGCCCTGATACTGCACGCGCACGCTCTGCAGCGTGTCGGTCAGCGTGAAACTCACGGCCAGGGTCTGCGGATCGCGTTGCACGCTGCCGTTCTCCACCAGTCCGCCGACGCGAAACGCGCGGTTGCGCGGCGCCTCGCCGGCAACGACCTGTGACGGGCTGTAGAAATACAGCAGGTTCTCCTGAAACGCACGCAACGCCAGCGCAGCCGCAACTCCGCCGCCCAGCACGAGCGCAACAATGATGATGAGTCGTCTGCGCCGGGCCGGGTTCATTGGATCCTTCCTGCCGCGGCCCGTGCCGCGACGTCCTGCAACAGGGACCGTTCCCTCAGCATCGGCGCGACCGCGTTCCAGAGCAGTACCACGGCCGTCAGCCCGTACGCGCCCCAGACATACAGCCAGTAGCCGCCCATGTGCAGAAATTCGCGCAGTGAATTCATGTCATTTCCCGCCGCTTCCCAGTTCCGTCACCCAGGCGCTGTTACATTCGGATTCCAGCAATTCGCAGCGCATGCGCACCAGCGCAGTCGCGGCATAGAACGCCTTGAAGCCCAGCGCCATGATCAGCAGCGGGACCAGCATGCTGGCGTGAATCGCAGGCGCGTCGAAGCGCGTGATGGTCGGACCCTGATGCAACGTGGACCACCACTCGACGGAATAATGAATGATCGGGATGTTGACCAGGCCGATGGCGGCAAGCACGGCGCCGGCGCGCGCCGCCATGCGCGTGTCCTCGATGGCGCCCTGCAGCGCGATGTACCCCAGGTACAGGAACAGCAGGATCAGTTCCGAGGTCAGCCGTGCGTCCCAGACCCACCAGGTACCCCACATGGGTTTCCCCCACAGCGATCCGGTGGCGAGCGCGAGCAGCGTGAACGACGCGCCGAGCGGCGCGCTGGCCCGCGCCAGCGCATCGGCCACTTTGACGTTCCACACCAGCCCGGTGATTCCCGCGGCAGCCAGGACGACGTAGACGAACAGTGACATCCATGCCGCCGGCACGTGCACATAGATGATGCGAACGCTCTCGCCCTGCTGGTAATCGGGCGGCGCGAACCAGAGTGCGCCGGCGAGACCAACGGCCAGCAACGCCGCCGCAGCTCCACCGAACCACGGCGTCAGCGCGCGGCTCAGCGCAAAAAACTGGTGCGGCGCGGCGTATTTGTACAGGCGCTCGAGCATCGTTCACCCCAGGCGGATGCGCAACGCCGCCGCGGCCGCAAAGGGCATGACGGTCAGCGCCAGCACCAGCAGCGCGGACAGGAAATACAGCTCCCCGGCGATGGAAAGACCGTTCATTGCATTGCCCACGGCGGCCACAGAGAAGATCAGTACCGGAATATATAAGGGAAGAATAAGCAACGCCAGCAGCACGCCGCTGCCGCTGAGCCCGACCGTAAGCGCGGCCAGCGCCGTGCCCGTGAGGCTGAACACCGGCGTGCCCAGCAGCAGCGTACTCAGCATCGGCCACAGGGCGGTCGCCGGCAACTGGTACAGCACGGCCAGCGCCAGCGCCGCCGGCACCAGCGGCACTCCGCACAACAGCCAGTGCGCCAGCGTTTTCGCGCCCACGAGCAGCACCAGAGGCTGTCGGGCCAGGATCAGTTGCTCCAGGGTGCCGTCGTCGAAGTCCGCATGAAAGATCCGATCCAGCGACAACGTCGCCGCCAGCAACGCGCATACCCAGATGACGGACGGCCCGATAATCGCCAGCGTCGGCGTGTCGCTGCCCACTGCGAAGGGAAACAGGCTGGCGACAATCACGTAGAACACCAGGGGATTCGCCAGTTCCGCGCGGTGCCGCAGACCAAGCAGCAGATCGCGCCGCAACACGGCTTTGCAGGCACGGGCCGCGCTCATTTCAGCCGCAGCTCCCGTTGCGGACCGTTCGCGCCGATGTCGGCTTCATGGGTCGCCAGGACGACGATGCCGCTGGCGGCGGTGTGGCGTTGCATCAGCTCCTTGAACAGGGCGCGGCCCTCGTTGTCCAGGGACGTCAGCGGCTCATCCAGCAACCACAGCGGCGCATGACACAGGATCAGCCGGGCCAGCGCGAGCCGCCGCCGCTGCCCCGCAGACAGGCGTCGCGCCCGATTGCCGGCCGAAGCGGTCAGGCCGACGCGCTCCAGGGCCGAGTTCAGCGCCTCCGCGTCCACGTTGCCGAGGAGTTCCTGACAGAACGCCAGGTTTTCCCGCGCCGTCAGGTCCAGTTTGATGCCGTTGTGATGTCCCACGTAATGCAGCACGGCGCTGAACTCCGGACCGAGCTCGCGCACATCGTTGCCGCACCAGAGCACCGCGCCCGTATCCGGTTGCGCCAGCCCGGCCAGGATCCGTAGCAACGTGCTTTTGCCGCTGCCATTGGGGCCGCGGATCTGCAGGGTTTCACCGGACTGCAAGTCGCAATTCAGATTGTCGAACAGCAGCGACGCTCCACGGATGCATTGCACTGCGCGCATCTCCAGCCGTGGGGCAGCGCTGCTGATGGACGGTGTGTTCATATACAAATGCAGTGAAAAGTTAAAAGTTAAAAGTGGAAAGTGAAAGACGGAGGTTTTGCATGCGCATGGCGTGGACCCTGGAATGTGTTCACTTTTTACTTTCGACTTTTCACTTTCAGCTCATGTCCCGCCGGCATCAACCCGCCGTGTCGGCAAGCGCCGGCACGGGCAGTGTGGCGACGGTAGACTCGATCCATTGTTCCGCCAGTGCCATGATCTCTTTTGCGGAACGCCCCTCGCTCGCGATCGGCGGCCCGATGACCATGCGGATTCGCCCGGGGTGCTTTGTGAAACTGCGGCGCGGCCAGAACCAGCCGGCATTGTGCGCGACGGGTATCACCGGGCGCCCGGTCTCCGCCGCCAGTAACCCGCCGCCGGGCTGATACCTGCCGCGCTGTCCCGGCGCGACACGCGTTCCCTCGGGGAAGATCACGACCCAGATATTGTCCGCCAGCCGCCTGCGGCCCTGCCGCACCAGTTGCCGCAGCGCGCGGGTGCCGGCGCTGCGATCAATCGCGATGGGGTTCATCGCCGCCAGTCCCCAGCCGTAGATCGGGATCCACAGCAGTTCCCGCTTCAGTACCCATGCCTGCGCCGGGAACAGCAGTTGCAGCGCGAGCGTTTCCCACGCCGACTGATGCTTGCACAGGATTATCGCCGCCCGGGACGGGACGTTCTCCCTGCCGGTAACATCAAAGCGCAGATTGCAGGTCACACCCAGCCACCAGAGATTGAACGCCGCCCAACGCGACACGACCGCGAAGCGCACCCGGAACGGCGCCGGCAGCAGGCAGATCCCCAGCAAGGCGATTACGGGCGTCACCGCCGCCATCCCGGCATAAAACAATGTGGCGCGCAACAGCATCAGTACTGTGCCGGGTCGGACCCCGGCCGGGCTCCGCTCTCCGTCAGCAAGGCCTCCACGGCGGCGCGCAGATCGTCATGCACCGGAACGCCGGCGGGCAGCTTGCCGGACTTTTCCAGATCGCGCCCGTTGCCGGTGCGCACCAGGACCGGACGCGCGCCGGCGGCCTGCGCGGCTTCGATGTCGCTCAGCTTGTCACCGATGGAAGGCACCCCGGAAACGTTTGCGCCGAGCCGATGCGCCAGCTCCCGGTACAGTCCGGTTCCCGGTTTGCGGCATGTGCAGTTGTCGTCCGGTTTGTGCGGGCAGAAAAAAAACGCCTCAATGTTGCCGCCGAACTGGCTCAGATGCAGCACCAGTTTCTGATGAATGGCGTTCAGATCCTCGATGGTCATGAAGCCGCGGCCAAGAGCCGACTGGTTGGAAAGAATCACGACGCGGTAGCCGGCGCGATTCGCCCGGCTGATGGCCCCAAGGCTGCCGGGGAGCGCCTTCCACTCCGACTCGCTCTTGATGTGGTCCGGGGAATCGGCGTTGATGACGCCGTCCCGGTCGAGGATCAGGAGGTTCGCGTTCATCCCTGTTGCAGGCAGGAGATGTCCGCCGTGCGCAGAAACAGCGCGCTCAACCGTCGCAGCAACGCCAGCCGGTTGCGGCGCACGGCCTCTTCCTCGCTCATGACCAGAACCTTGTCGAAGAAAGCATCCACCGCGGCACGCAGGCCGGCGAGCATCGAAAGCGCAGACATGTGGTCGCCGCGATCCAGCAACGGGCGCACCTGCAGTTCGGTGCGCTGCAGGGCGCGCGCCAGTTCCCGCTCCGCCGTTTCCTTCAGCAAATTCTCGTCCACCTGACCGGTATCATCGTCGCCGGCCTGGCGCAGGATGTTGCGGATGCGTTTGTTGGCTGCCGCCAGGCTCTCCGCTTCGGGACGCCGTGTAAACTCGGTGACCGCGCGCACCCGATGGTGAAAATCCAGCGGCCGGGTCGGCCGGCGCACGAGTACGGATTCAAACACGTCTGCGCGCGTGTCCTCGTCCAGGTAGTAACGGCGCAGACGCTCCATCATGAAATCGAAGGCCGCCGGGACGGTGCCGGCGGCGTTCACAGTGTCCGGCAACCCCTCCGCTGCCCTGCGCAGGCAGTGTTCCAGATCCAGATCCAGTCCGCGCTCGATGATGATGCGCAGGCAGCCGAGGGCGGCTCGGCGCAAGCCGAAGGGGTCCTTCTCTCCGGTCGGCGGCTGGCCGGCGGCGAAGATCCCGAGCACGGCATCGAGCTTGTCGGCGACCGCGAGGATCTGCCCCGTGGGCGTCACAGGCAGGCGATCCCCCGCGAAACGCGGCAGATATTGTTCGTCGAGGGCGGTTGCGATCCCGTCGGGAACGCCGTCGTGCTGCGCGTAGTAGCGTCCCATGGTGCCCTGCAATTCGGGAAACTCGCCCACCATCCCGGTCAACAGATCGCACTTCGCCAGTTGCGCGGCACGTTCCGCCGCCGCGGTGTCGGCTCCCAGCTCGCCCCCGATGAACGCGCACAGCCGCGCGATGCGCCGCGTGCGATCCGCGAGCGTGCCGAGTTTATTCTGGTACACCACCTTTTCCAGCGCCGGGGCCCGTTCCGCCAGCGGCGTGCGGCGATCGCGTTCCCAGAAAAACGCGGCATCGGCAAATCGCGGCCGGATCACGCGCTCGTTGCCGCGGCGGATAGTCTCGGGTTGCGGGCTGTCAATATTCGCGATGGCGATGAAGCGCGGCAACAGCGCGCGTCCGTCACCGGCCAGCACCGGAAAGTACCGCTGATGGTGCTGCATTGCGGCGATCAACACCTCGCGCGGCAGCTCCAGGAAGCGATTGTCGAATGTGCCGGTTATCGGGACCGGCCATTCCACCAGCGCCGCCACCTCCTCCACCAGCGCCGGCCCGATGTGCGCAATTCCATTTTCCCTGGCGGCGGCTGCGCGCACCTGCCCGGAAACGAGTTCCATGCGCGCGTCAAAATCCACGAGCACATGTCCCTTGTCCCGCAGCAGGCGCACATAGTCTTTTGGCGCGGGGATCGGGATCGATCCCGGATGATGAAAACGATGGCCGCGCGTGTCGCGCCCGGCGGGGACCCCCAGCGGCGCGCACGGCACCACCTCAGTGCCGAACAGCACCACGGTCCAATGCACCGGCCGCGCGAATTCCGTGTCGCCGCTGCCCCAGCGCATGCGTTTCGGGATCGGCAGCCGCGCCAGCGCCGCATCAATGATCTCCGGCAGCAGGGCCGTGGTGGGCGCGCCCTTCTCCAGGGCGCGATGGACCAGCCATTTGCCCTTGTCGGTTTCCTGGGTCTCAAGCTTGTCCACGCCGGTGCCGCAGGAGCGGGCGAACCCCTGCGCTGCCGACGTGGGTTTACCGCCCGTGTCGTAGGCGGCGCTCAGTGCCGGGCCGCGTTTTACCACCTCGCGATCCCGCTGGGCCACGGCGAGTCCCGCGATGAGCACCGCAAGCCGGCGCGGCGTCGCGAACCACCGGCAGGACTCCGACGCCAGCGACTGTTTTTCCAGACCGGCGCGTATTTCATCGGCGAAGGCCGTGCCCAGCCGCCGCAGCGCCTTCGGCGGCAGCTCCTCGGTGCCGATTTCGATCAAAAGGTCGCGGTTCGCGCTCATGGAAATCATGGGGCCAGAGGCAATGAACACTGCAATGCCCACATGCGGAAATCGGAGGCTTGCGACTGATCAGCCCGTTTCATTGACTCTGGCCCCTTGATTTCCGCCGCCGTTTTTCAGCATCGGGAACCCCAGCGACTCGCGGCTGGCGAAATAGGACTGGGCCACGGCCCGGGCCAGTGCGCGCACGCGCAGGATGTAACGCTGGCGCTCGGTCACCGAAATCGCGCCCCGCGCGTCCAGCAGATTGAACACATGGGAGGTCTTCAACATCATTTCATAGGCGGGCAGCGGCAGGCCGCCGTCCACGAGTGCCCGGCTCTGCTGCTCGAATTGCTCGAACCATTGAAACAACAGTACCGTGTCGGCGCGCTCGAAATTGTAATGGGACATTTCCACCTCGTTCTGATGATAGATGTCGCCATAGGTCACCGGACCGGTCGCTGCCTTCGTCCACACCAGGTCAAATACGCTGTCCACGTTCTGCAGGTACATGGCGATGCGTTCCAGCCCGTAGGTAAGTTCCCCGGAAACGGGCCGGCAGTCGAGTCCTCCCACCTGCTGGAAATAGGTGAACTGCGTGATCTCCATGCCGTTCAGCCACACCTCCCACCCCAGGCCCCACGCGCCCAGTGTCGGCGATTCCCAGTCATCCTCCACGAAGCGGATGTCGTGGATGAGCGGATCGATGCCGAGACTGCGCAGCGAGTCCAGGTAAATGTCCTGTATGTCCGGCGGCGAGGGCTTGAGCAGCACCTGGTACTGGTAATAATGTTGCAGGCGGTTCGGGTTGTCGCCGTAACGTCCGTCCGCGGGCCGCCGCGTTGGCTGTACATAGGCGGCTCGCCAGGGCTCCGGCCCGATGGCGCGCAGAAAAGTCGCCGGATGGAAGGTGCCCGCGCCCATCTCCATGTCGTAGGGTTGCTGGATGACGCAGCCCCGTTCCGACCAGAAGCGTTGCAGATGAAAAATGAGATCCTGAAAGGTCATGGGGCGCCGCGATTTTCGCGGACGAGTATACCGTCTGGATCGGCGTCAGGGCACAGGGGAAAGGGGTCAGAGCAAACGCATTGCAGGCCAATTCGCCGCAGTGCTCCAAATGTCTCCACTGCCTGCTGAGTCACCGGGGCCGTCGCTCTGACCCCGGGATACGGTTACTCCGGCAGTTTGATGGGACTTTCGCCCTTCGGCAACGGATCGCGCACGAGATTTTCCATGCGGCGGGTCAGCAGGTCGAACTTGAACTGCGGCACCTGGAATACCCAGCCCTGCACCGCTGCGTTGAATCTGTCCACTTCGCCCTTTACGTCCGGCGCGGGGGATTCTACAGGTGGGGCGCCGGCTGCCGGCGGTTCCGCCGTGCCGGAAGTCTTTTCCGTTGCCGCATTGCCTTGCGGTGGGGCTGTGGCCCCGGCATCAGCCGTCGTCATGTGCGTCGCCTCCGCCGGCGGTTCGTAGGCAAAGCTGACGCGGGTCATGGGTTTGTCGTCAACGCGGCCGGACACCAGGGTCGCGATCAGGCCGTCGAACGTATGCACCGTCATCGTGACGGCATCCGCGGGGAAGGTTACGTTGCCGGCGGCCCGGGCGTTCTCGAGGAAAAAAGTCTCCAGCACGGTGCCCATGCGGCTGAGTTCCACGGACGATTGCGGCTCCTTCCCGGGTGGCACGCCGGCCAGGACCAGGTCCGCGCCTTTCATGTCCCGCGCCAGGGAGACGCGACTGCCGTCCGGGTGGGCGATCTCCACGCTGCGGACGCGGTCTGCCGCGACATCGAACAGGTCCCGGTTGAGCCACTTGCCGATCTCGGTGGAGGCATCCAGTTTGCCTTCCACCAGCAGTGCATTGCCGGAACCCGGCCGGCGCACGTACAACGCCGGCGCTTCGGTACGTGACGTGCTGCGGCGATTGCGGCCCACGATCAATGCCGCGAGGACCTCGCCCCCGGTATACTTCAGTTGCAGCAGAATGGAATTGGAACCGGACACGTCGAGGTCTTCAACGCCAAGACGCTTGAACATCTTCCTGTTGCTGGTCTTGTCTGCCACATGACGCAGCTCGGCCACGCCGATGACGGTACTGCGCACGCGTTCGATCACCGCCGGATAGCCGTCGGCTTCGCGGACCACCCATTTCCCGCTGTCGCGCGCCAGAGTGATGGTCCGATCATGTCCCTGCACCGATATCTCCGCCACATCGTTGGCGCGGGAGCGCAGATCCGGAAACAACAGCGGTTTTTCCACGTGCCCGGTCGGCGCCCGCAGCCGCGTCGCCATAATCGCCGCGGCCAGCGCCGCGACCGTGACGATGCCGAAGATGATCAGTTTTCGCGACTGCATGGCGTACGCTCAGGGAACGCGGCGGGCGCGATACAGACCCGCGCCCAATGCCAGCACGGCGATGAACAACGGCACGAGGCCGATGTTGATGAATTTGAGCAGCGAACCCAGCCGTTCGATGTTCTTCTGCAGTTCGTGCTGCACTGCGCGCAGCTCCTTGCGTGTCTTGACCTGCTCATTGCGGAAATTGTCAATCGCCTGGGTCTGTTCCGGGCTCAGGATCGCGCCGCCGTCGCCGCTTTCCTTCTGCAACTCGAGAATCTTGCTCTCGGTCTCCTTCAGCTTGGCCTGCAGCGCCTGCTCCCGCTCGCGGAACTGCGCCTCGGCTTCGCGCCGGATCTGCTCGACGACTTCGAACGGCCGCGCCGAGGCGCTGCGGCTGCGCAGGCTGATGAGATCGGTGCTGCCGGAGAGATTGTCTATTGCATTGACGACGAAATCGGCGTTGTTGGCGATGGCCTGCGGCATCTCCATGCCGAAATAGCTCTGGGTCCGCACCCAGAACAGATCGTTGAGAATGTCCGTATCCGCCACCAGGATCGCGTTCACGTCGCCTTCCTTGATTTGTTCGGCGGCCTTGCCGTCACCCTCATCCGTGGGGCCGTCGGGGAACGCGGTCCTGACCTTGCCCTTGAGGCGCGCGGCCAGCACGACGGGTTTGTTGTCCGGCTTGAAATTACGCAGCATTACCTGCGGGTCGCGCTGGAACAGGATCAGGTCGCGCTCGATGCGCATAGACTGATCGGAGCTCTGCATTAGCGGGCTGACGGCCATCGGCGAATCGGCGCGCCGATCGATGGCGCCGGCGGTTCCGATGTGCACCACCTCGAGCTGGCTGGTGACAAAGTCGTCCTTGCTGAACGCCGTGCCGGACAGTTGCAGCCACGGCAGGTAATAGGTCTCCATGGGCCCGCGTTCGCCCTGGGCCTGCACGCGCATGGCGGAGTTCATGTCGCCGGCCACCTTGCCCTCGGGGATCTCGATGCCCCAGCCGTCCAGCAACCACTTCAGATCGGAGTCGAGGTCGGGCACCACGTAGGGGTTTTCGGGGTCGGGCCGGGAGTTGTCGCCTTCCGCCAGCGGGTCCACAAACAGGATGGCCTTGCCGCCGCGCAACAGGAACTGATCCAGCGCGTAACGTGCGGCGTCCTTCAGTTCCTTCGGATGGATCACCAGCAGCACATTCAGGTCCTGATCGATGGTCGCAGGGGAAGGTCCCAGGTTCTCGACCGCAAAGAACTCCCGCAGCAGACTGATGATGGTCCAGGGTTTGCCGCCCTGGGGCGGAATGCCGCCGAAGACGGGCAGGCTCGTGATCACGCCCACGCGGCGCTTCTCGGGATTGGCGAGGTTGTAGATCATCTTGGTGATGTCATACTCCAGCGCGGCTTCGCGGTTCACCTGGAAGAACGGGATCGTGTCCTTGTCATCGGTGGAGTTGATCCCGACCAGCCCGAAGTACGCATTGTCCCCGGCGCCGGTGAGCGAGATGCCCTGCAGGCCGCCGGCCACGGCCTGATCCTCCTGTTCGGAGAACGGCTCCGGTTCGATGACGGTCAGCTTGAGTTTTCCGCCGGAACGCGTCGCGTATTCCTCCAGCAGGTCACGGACGCGGGTGGCGTAGTTCATCAGTTGCGGGAAATCCGCCAGCGCCTGGCGCGAGAAATAGAACTCCAGCGCAATGGGCTCGTCGAGCTTCTTCAGGATATTCCGGCTGCCCTCCGACAGCGTATACAGTCCGCCCGAGGTGAGATCCAGGCGCAGCGACGTAAAAACCGCATTCGCCACGATGATCACGGAAATGGCCAGCGCCGCCGCCAGCAGCAACCCGGTCCCGGAGATCACGCGCCGCAGCTTCATGTCTCAGTCCGCCTTCTTCAACTCGATCACGACCACGTTCGCGTACAGCCAGAACGAGATCAGCACCGCGTAATAGACGAGATCGCGCAGATCAATGACGCCCTTCCGCAACGATTCGAAATGCGTCAGGAAACTCAACGACGCGACGGCGTCCACCAGCGCCTGCGGCGCCCAGGCCTGAAAGAAGTCCAGCACCAGCGGGAAGCCGCTGAGAATGAACAGGAAGCACACGGCCACGCTGATAACGAACGCGATCACCTGGTTGCGGGTCAACGCCGAGATGCAGGCGCCGATGGCGAGGAACCCGCCGGCCATCAGGAAACTGCCGAGATAGCCGGCGACGATCACGGTGTTGTCCGGCTCGCCGAGGTAATTGGCCGTGATCCACATGGGGAAGGTGAGGATCAGCGCGATGCCGCTGAACACCCACGCCGCGAGAAACTTTCCGAGCACGGCCTCCGGCACCGTTATCGGCAGCGTCATCAGCAGCTCAATCGTGCCGGTCTTGCGTTCCTCGGACCACAGCCGCATGGCAATGGCAGGGATGAGAAACAGATACAGCCACGGATGAAAGCGGAAGAACGGATCCAGATCGGCCTGGTTGCGCTCGTAAAATCCGCCGATGTAGAAGGTGAAGATGCCGGTCAGAAACAGAAAGATCACGATGAACACATAGGCCACCGGCGTGGAAAAGTAGCCGTGCAGTTCACGCCTGGCGATGGCAAGGATGTTTCTCATGACTGCGCCGCCTCGCCGTGCTGCTGGTAGAACTGCGTGGTCAGCAGCCGGAATGCGTTGTCTATGTCGTTGTCCGGGGACCGGGCGCGCAGCTCGATGGGCGTGCCGTCGAACAGCAGTTGTCCGGCGGCGATGATGATGGCGCGCGAACAGACCGCGTCCACCTCTTCGAGGATATGCGTCGAGATGACGATGGCCTTTTCCCGCGCCATCTCCTTGATCAGCGAGCGCACCTCGTGTTTCTGGTTCGGGTCCAGGCCATCGGTGGGTTCATCCATGATCATCACCCCCGGGTCATGCAGGATGCACTGCGCCACGCCGACCCGGCGCTTGAATCCCTTGGACAGCGTTTCGATGGTCTGGTGCAGCACGCCTTCAAGATGGATCTGCCGCACCACGTGGTCCACGCGCTGCCGCCGCTCGGCGCCGTCGAGGCCCCGGATCTCGGCGACGAAATTCAGAAAACGCAGCACAGTCATCTCGCCGTAGGTCGGTGCGCCTTCGGGCAGATACCCGATGGAGGACTTCACCGTGATCGGGTCCTCCAGCACGTCATGGCCGTTGACCAGCACCGTGCCCGCCGTGGGTTCCAGAAAGCCCGCGATCATCTTCATGGTCGTGGACTTGCCGGCGCCGTTCGGCCCCAGAAAACCCAACACCTCCCCATGGCGCACCGTGAACGACACGTTGCGCACGGCATGGATGGCGCCAAAGCGCTTGTCCAGTTGCCGGACCTCGATGGCCGGATGCGGGGCGGGTTCAGTCATGGTATGAACGGCGTGCAACAAAAGCGCGCTATTGTAAGTGTCGGGCCTGCAACGTCAATGATTGACAGCAGATGCGCGGTCCGGTTCCCGTCCTTATTTTTTGTGCAATTCGCGGGCGACAGGGTTCACAGCGAACCATGGGCACGACAGGGGTCAGAGCGACCGATGGGCACGAAAGGGGTCAGAGCGACCGATGCCATCAGGTATAAATTGCGTGCAGAGGCCCCAATGCCAGTTCGAGGCTGGATGCTTTGTACCGGGAGCTCTGACCCCATTTCCCGATTATTTGTGTTCCTCCCGCTTCAGCCGGAACACGGCCGAGACATCCTCGTCGCCATACCCCCGGCGCATCAGTTTCTGGTAATGAGCCAGCATGCGATCGGCGACAGGGAGCGTGGCGCCGTCCGCGTCTTTTGCCATGGCGCGGCAGATCTCCAGGTCCTTCTGGTGCAGCGCGACTTTGAAGCCCAGCGGAAAGTTCATGGCCAGCATGTTGCCGCTGCGGTTGGTCAGCACCCAGCTTGCTGCCGCCCCGGTGGACAGCACCTCAATCACGCGCTGCATGTCCAGTCCCAGCGACTGACCGAAGGCGATGGCCTCGGCCACGGCTTCATACACGCCAGCGATCATCAGTTGATTCACCGCCTTGCACGCCTGGCCGCTGCCCACCGGGCCGATGTGCACGACCTTGCCCGCGATTGCCGACAGCGCGAGCCTGGTGCGCTCGAATACCTGCTCATCGCCCCCGACCATCATCGCCAGAGTTCCTTTGATGGCCCCCTCGGTGCCGCCGGACACCGGGCAGTCGAGAAAGTGCGCCTCTCTCTGCCCGAGGATCGCCGCCGCCTGCCGCGCCGTGGCCGCACTGACCGTGGAGGTATCCGCAACGATGCTGTTGGCCCGGATGCCCGTCGCGATCTGCGCCGCCACGTCGAGGACATCCTGATCCCGCGACACGCAGGTGATGATGAGTTCGCACTCGCGCGCTAGATCGACCGGAGACTCCGCGACGCGGACGCCGGTTTCCGCGGCCAGCGCCTCGGCGCGCTTCCGCGTCCGGTTCCACACCACTTGCAGCAACCCGTGCTTGTGAAAATTCCGCGCCATCGGGACGCCCATGGCACCGAGGCCGATGACTCCGACCTTCATGGTTCTGTTCTCATGCACTACTCTCACTTGTGTTATTTGCTCCGTAACATTAAGGAATGCGGCTCTTGCGCGCTACATAAGACATTCATGTGGCGCGCAAATCAGAATCGCGCCACAACTAATGACACGCTGTCGAAATAGGCGTCGCAAGCAATGCGTACGAGACAGGGATTGCCACGACTCCAAGTGCTCCATGCCTTGGCTGCTGCCTTTCGGCGGGTGCCCGGAGTTCTTGCGAAATGTGTCAGATAAGTATATTCTGCGCAACGTAAAGTTAGCTATATAATCATAACGTCGCATGAAGTATACTATGTCATCGGTCGGTGGCCTGAGCGCGGGTTCTCGCGAGCGGCTCGCCCGGGTGCTGCGTGCAGCAAGGGGCGCTATCTCGTCCGCAGACGCATCGCGCGCACTGGATATCAGGCGGCCCGAGGCAAGCCGGCTGCTCAAGAGTTGGTCTGCGAACGGCTGGCTCACCCGCGTGCGACGCGGTCTATACGTTCCCGTGCCGCTCGAATCCTCAACATCCGACATAGCGCTTGAGGATGCATGGATGGTCGCCGATCGGCTGTTCGCCCCGTGTTACATCGGTGGCTGGAGTGCCGCCGAACATTGGGGTTTCACCGAACAACTCTTTCGCTCAACGCTGGTGTTTACCACTCGCCGACCACGTTCACGAAGAGTGGAGGCGCGCGGTGCAGTATTCATCGTACGTACTGTGCGGGAGGCGGCGATGTTCGGTCTAAAACCTGTCTGGCGCGACAGGAATAAACTCAATGTTTCCGATCCGACGCGTACGGTCCTCGACATGCTCGATACGCCAGCGCTTGGTGGCGGAATCCGTTCAACGCTGGATGTGCTGAAATCCTATTTGGCATCGAAACATCGCGACCCGCGGTTACTTGTCCAATACGCAGATCGGCTCGGCAATAAAGCGGTATTCAAGCGCCTTGGTTATCTTGCTTCGGCATTTTTCCCAAACGAAGCGGAGATCATTGCGGAATGTCGCAATCGGCTTTCCACAGGTAACGCAAAACTTGATCCCCGGCTTCCCAAGGAGCGGCTCATTACTGCGTGGCGTCTTTGGGTATCCGAGTCTTTTCAAAGGGGCACTCCGACTGGGGCAACAGGCGCTAAACTTGAACGCGGAGGCACAGCGACGATGAATCGGACCCAGGTTCTCGAATTGCTAACAGACCGCCACCAGCAGATCGCTGCACGTTTTGGAGTGGAGCGACTGGCTCTGTTCGGCTCGGCGGCGCGCGATGAACTGGGCGTGTCCAGCGACGTGGATGTGTTGGTTGAATTCGTTGGTCCCGCAACGTTTCGCGCCTACATGGACCTCAAGATCTACCTGGAGGAGCTGCTCGGACGCCCGGTGGATCTCGTCACCAAAAAAGCTCTGCGGCACGAACTCAGATCCAATGTCGAAAAAGAGATGATCAATGTCGCGTGAGTGGCGCCTCTACGTTGCCGACATGAAAGTCTGCTGCGAACGCGTCTTGAAATATACCGCCGGACTCGCTCGTGAAGAATTTCTGAGCAAGCCCATGGTATACGACGCCGTTCTTCGGAATCTCGAACTCCTTGGAGAAGCGGCGACGCACCTTCCCGAAGAGGTTCGGGCATTGGCACCGGATATTCCATGGAGGCAAATCGTCGGCGTGCGAAACGTTCTGATTCACGGCTACTTGGGTATTGATGACGATATTATCTGGGATATCGTCACGAACGAGGTCGAGAAGCTGCTTCTGGCCTTGGAGAAGCTCGAAACAGCGGGCTCTGGATTGGAATCCGCATCAAGAGGGGCCGAGAAGTAGTCCGGATCGGACGAATAGCACGATGCACTGGGTCGCACCCACCGGGAAGGACACCGCCAATAGCACGCTGGACACGCGCCTGTGGGACGACGTGGAAACTTGCAAAATGTCTTTGGCTTTTGGAAATCGTGCCCCAGGACCCTACACTATGGCCATACTTCCTCCCCGCCCGATCTGCCGAAAGGCCCGGGCGGGGTTATTATTTTCCGGGGGATAAATTGTGCCTGCCGAGCCCCCGGTCAAGCGAACCATCGCGTTTTTTGACGGCCAGAATCTCTTTCACGCCGCACGGTCCGCGTTCGGCTACAACTATCCAAACTACGATGTTAAGGCCCTCGCGCAAACCATTTGCGCGGCACGTAGCTGGCAGCTTAATGAAGTCCGTTTCTACACCGGCGTTCCTGATCCGGCAGATAACGCATATTGGAGTGGGTTTTGGGCAGCAAAACTTTTGACCATGAGCCGCCAAGGCATCTGGACTTTCTCCAGGACGCTCCGATATCGCAATCAAGTCGTAAAGCTTCCGGACGGAACAACCCACGCATTTCTGGCCGCCGAAGAAAAGGGTGTAGACGTGCGAATTGCGCTGGATGCATGTCTATGAAAGCTATCAGGGTGACTGCGAGAGCATCTACAAAGACGTAGCGTGATTTCCATCGGGTTTGTCCAGATTCTCGTGGCCTGCGCATGCCTGGCGCGAGCTTTTTAATGGAAATTATAGTTGCCATATTTATGCTTTTATGGCAATCTTATTTTCCATTATGAGCAAAACCACTCCACTTCGTCTATTACCGCCCGTGCGCCGACTGCTGGCCGGGCTGGGCGAGCACGTCAAGCTCGCACGGCTGCGCCGGAACCTGTCGCAGCAACGAATTTGCGAGCGCGCCGGGATCTCGCGGCCGACTCTGCGTGAATTGGAGCGTGGATCACCCGGGGTTTCGCTGGGTACGCTAGTCGCCGTTCTGCAAGTATTCGCGCTTGAGAAGGACATCACCCTCATCGCGCGCGACGATGAACTGGGCAGGCGCCTTCAAGACGCCAAGCTCAATTTTCCGAAGCGACGCGCCTCACGCCGGACTACACCACGCGACCAGAAAACCGAGAATGAGTCGAAATTGTGAAGCTTCCGGCACAGCCTGTAACTGAGACACTACTGCCGATTGGCACGGGCTTGGCGCGTCAATGCATCGCCGACTGGGTGAAATGCATTGCAATGATCTCCGCCACGCACGCGGTCAGTTTCTTCGCGGTCGGAATGTGCAGGAATTCGTTCGGTCCGTGGGCGTTGGCGCCGGGGCCGAGCACGCCGGTGATCAGGAATTGCGCCTCGGGAAATTTCTCGCCCAGCATACCCATGAACGGAATGGTGCCGCCTTCGCCCATGTGCATCGCCGGATTCCCATTGAAATGATTTCTTGACGCCGTATCCACGGCAGTCTCCAGCCACGACACCATCGGCGGTGCGTGCCAGCCCTGGCCGGCCCAGTCGTATTCAAAACTTACACGCGCCCCATAGGGTGGGTCGGATTCCAGGATCTCCTTCAGTCTGCGCGCCGCGTTGGCCGCATTGCAGGTGGGCGGCAGGCGCAGGGAAATCTTCAGTGTTGATGACGGGCGCAGGACATTTCCGGCATCGGCGACGGTGGGCAGGCCCTCGGCGCCGGTGACGGCGAGGGCCGGGCGCCAAGTGCGGTTCAGGATCAGCTCGGCGGGATTGGTGGTAACCGGCGCGGTGCTTCCGGCGAACGGAAAACGCTCAAATACCGCATCGCCGAGCACTTCCGCCGCGCGGCGTGCCTGTTCGCGCCGCCGCGCCGGGATCTCGACGTGAAATACCGGTTGCACGATGCCGGTAGCCGGATCGTCAATGCGATTCAGCAATTGACGCAGGATGCGGAAACTCGATGGCACGATGCCGCTGGCATCGCCGGAATGCACGCCCTCGGTCAGCACGTCCACGGTGAGTTTGCCGCCCACGAGCCCGCGCAACGACGTGGTGCACCAGAGTTGATCGTAATTGCCGCACCCCGAGTCCAGGCAGATCACCAGACTGGGTTTGCCGATCCGATCCGCAAGCGCATCAATGTAAAACGGCAGGTCGAAGCTGCCGCTTTCCTCGCAGGCCTCGATCAGGATCACACACCGATGACGTTGGATTCCCTGTTCCTTCAGCGCCAGCAGCGCGATCAGCGATGCGAACGTGGCATAGCCGTCGTCGGCGCCGCCGCGGCCATAGAGACGATCTCCTTCGAGCACCGGTTCCCAGGGGCCGAGTCCCGCGCGCCACCCGGTCATCTCCGGCTGCTTGTCCAGGTGACCGTACAGCAGCACCGTGTCGCCGCCGTCGCCCGGGGCCTCCATATAAATGAGCGGCGTGCGGCCCGGCAACCGGACGACTTGCAGCGTGAGGCCGGGCAAATTCTGCGCCCGGCACCAGGCCGTGAACTGCTCCACGACCCGATCCATGTGTCCGTGGGCCTGCCAGTCCCGGTCGAATGCCGGTGACTTGTTCGGGATGCGGATGTATTGAATGAGTTCCGGCAGGACGGATTGATCCCAGAGCTGATCGCAAAAAGCGGAAACTTGTTGTGGGTTCATGAGTTTTTTTGCAAGCCCTTCAAGGGTAATCGGGGCTTTGCAGATTGCCGGACCACCCCGGCCGGGGAAAAATGGGGTCGGAGTGGATTTCCTGGCCCGTTGCCATAAGATCGCTGTTAGAGGCTGGTAATCTTACTCCGACTGCATTTGTTCTCCGTCAGGAAATCCACTCCGACCCCATTTTTCCATGAAATTCGACATCGGCGTCTGGTGGCACTGGCTGTTCATCGCCTTTGCCACGCTGGGTTCCGCCTATAACGCCTGCCGCGTGTTTGTTGACGAATTCGCCACGAGCCACAACCCCCTGTTTACGCCCATGTTCCAGTTTTTTTATGAACTGGCGGGATCGTTCGCCGGCTGGATGTCGTTGTGGTACGTGCTGCCGCTGGTGTTCGACTGCAAGGGAGGCAACTGCACGTTCAGTTTCTCGTGGTTCGGCGCATTGTTGCTCGCCGTGGCCGTTGTCGGCATCTTTGGTCACATCCCCGGCGCCATCAATAAACTGGTTGACGGGATCGGCCGGCTGGTTTCGGGGTCTTTATGACAACGCAGACCAAACCCCCGCTGGCGGCGCTGATCTTGGGGGTGCTGGGATTCTGTTTCGGCGCATTTGGTCTGCTCGGTGGCGTGCAGGATCTCGCCCTGCCGTATCTCTTTTCCATTCAGAAACAGATGGCGGAAGTGTCCCAGCCGAAACCTGCCGATCCGGATTGCCCGGAGCGGGAACCGGCGTTGCCGGGCGTGGACCCCGGCTGGTCGCAGGAATTGCGCCAGTTCGTGTCCGGTCCGCCATGGTATCCGCGCTATTCGATGGGCATGGGCGTGGTGCGATTGCTGCTGGGGGCGGGCTGCATGCTGGCATCGCTGTTTCTCATCCTGGTGCGGCCGGGCGCGGATTTCTTCTTCATGCTGGTTCTGGGATTGAGCGCGGCACGCAACCTCACCGCCGTGGGCATCGGTATTGCCGCCGGTTCATTGTTCTCGTTCTGGGCGGTGGTGGGCGGCGTGGTCGGATTTGTCCTGGACATTATGCTGCTGGTTGTGTGCGTGGTTTCCGACCGCACGCCATACCGGGCTGTCTGACCGTCAACACCGACTGAAAACCCGCCGCGCTGCAGCGAGTGGGATTGGACAATCAGCTCTCTGCCAGCAGGTCCCCGATGATCTTTTCTATTTCGCGGGCCTGGGAATCGCCTTCATGGGTTTCGCCGGCGAAGGCCGCCCGGATCAGGCCTTTTTTGTCTATGAGGAAGTACGCGGGCCAGTAACGGTTGGCCATGGCCTTCCAGTAGGAGAAGTCGTTGTCAATCATCACCGGGTGTTCGAGGCCGAACTCCTTTATCTTCTTCCCGATGCTTTCCGGGACGCGTTCGCGTTCAAATTCCGGTGAGTGCACGCCGATGACCCGCAGACCTTTGTCTTTGAGCCGGGCCTCCACGGACTTGAGCCATGGGAACGACCGGTAGCAGTTCCAGCATTCGAATGTCCAGAAGTCCACCAGCACGACCTTGCCGCGCAGATCGGCGAGCTTGAGCGGCGTGGAGTTCAGCCACTCCCCGGGCTCGGCATGGGTGAACTCGGGAGCCGCCAGCGGCTGGCGCACAATCCCGCCGCGCGCGGCTTGTGTCAGGGGCAGGACCGTTAAAATCACTGCCAGGCTGGAAAGGATCAGGATGCTGAGACGTTTCATGGCTATCCCCCACTGACTATCTGTGACTACCGCAACTGGCGTTTGTTCCGGGCATCCGGGACAATGCCCGCCCCTTTATTGTTACTGACACGCCGTGGCCATCAGAGAGTTTGACGGCAAAAAACCCCGGATTGACGCCGGCGCCTGGGTGGACGACTCCGCCCTGGTCATCGGCGATGTCGTGCTGGCGGCGGACGTTTCCATCTGGCCGATGGCGGTGGTGCGCGGCGACATCAATTCGATCCAGGTCGGGGCGCGTACCAACATCCAGGACGGCTGCGTGCTGCACGTCACCCATGACGGACCGTACACAGCCGGCGGCTCGCCGCTCACGGTCGGCACGGATGTTACCGCGGGACATCAGGCCGTGTTGCATGCCTGCACCGTGGGCGACTTCTGTCTCATCGGTACCGGTGCCATTGTGCTCGACAAGGCGCGGATCGGCGATTACGTGATCGTCGGCGCCGGAAGCCTGGTGCCGGGCGGTAAAACGCTGGAGAGCGGCTTCCTGTATGTTGGTTCTCCGGTAAAGAAGGTGAGGGCGCTGTCCGATGAAGAACGGCGGATGCTTGAATACTCGGCCGCTCATTACGTCCGGTTGAAAGACCGCCACCGCGGTGGAAAATAGCGCCATGCACACCCATCCCCAGTCCTGGGACGTGATAGTGGTCGGCGGCGGACACGCCGGCACCGAGGCAGCCATGGCGTCCGCGCGCATGGGCGCACGCACGCTGCTGTTGACCCAGAGCGTGGAGACCCTCGGGCAGATGTCCTGCAATCCCGCCATCGGCGGCATCGGCAAGGGGCACCTGGTGAAGGAGATTGATGCGCTGGGCGGGGTGATGGCCCGGGCGGCGGACCGCACGGGCATTCATTTCCGGATACTGAACGCCAGCAAGGGCCCGGCGGTACGCGCCACACGCGCGCAGATTGACAGAGCGCTGTACCGCGGCGCCATTCGTTCGCTGCTGGAGGCACAGCCTGATCTCGCCTTCTTCCAGCAGTCCGTGGAAGACCTGATCGTGGAGGGAGGCGCGGCGCGCGGCGTGGTCACGCAGATGGGGCTCCGGTTCCGCGCCCGGGCCGTGGTGCTCACCGTAGGCACGTTCCTGGGCGGGCGGATCCACATCGGTGAGTCCAATCATCAAGGCGGGCGCGCGGGCGATCCGCCGGCGAACGCGCTGTCGAAGCGGCTGCGCGAACTGCCGTTCCGCGTCGGGCGGTTGAAAACCGGGACGCCGCCGCGTATAGACGGCGGGACCATTGATTACGCCGGTCTCGAAATTCAGCCCGGCGATGATCCGGTGCCGGTGTTCTCGTTTCTCGGCAGTGCCGAGGAGCATCCGCGCCAGGTGTGCTGCCACATCACCCACACCAATGCGCGGACCCATGACCTGATCCGCAATGCGCTGCATCGGTCGCCGATGTACAGCGGACGCATTGAGGGGGTGGGTCCGCGCTATTGCCCGTCCATCGAAGACAAGGTCGTGCGCTTCGCGGACAAGGGATCGCACCAGATTTTCATCGAGCCGGAGGGGCTGGATACGCGCGAGGTCTATCCCAACGGCATCTCCACCAGCCTGCCTTTCGACGTGCAATATGAAGTCGTTCGCTCCATACGGGGTTTCGAGAACGCGCACATCACGCGGCCGGGCTATGCCATCGAATACGATTATTTCGATCCGCGCGATCTGTATCCGTGGCTGGAGACCCGGCCATTGAACGATTTGTTCTTCGCCGGCCAGATCAACGGCACCACCGGCTACGAGGAGGCCGCCGCCCAGGGCATCATCGCCGGATTGAACGCGGCGCTGCGCGTGCAGGGGCGCGAACCATGGAGCCCGCGCCGGGACGAGGCCTACATCGGTGTGCTCATTGATGATTTGATCACGCGCGGCACCAGCGAACCCTACCGGATGTTCACCAGCCGCGCCGAGTACCGTCTGCTGCTGCGGGAGGACAACGCCGATTTGCGCCTGACGGAAACCGGCCGGCGCCTGGGGCTGGTGGACGACGAGCGCTGGGCGCGGGTCTGCAGGAAGCGCGACGCCATCGGGCGGGAGCAGGCCCGGCTGGGGTCAATCTGGCTCGGTCCCGATCGGCTGCCGCCGGAGCTGGCGGGGCCGGTTCTGGGCCAGGCGCTGACGAAGGAATGCAGCCTGTTGCAGTTGCTGCGCCGTCCGGAGATCAGTTACGCCGATCTGCTGCGGCTGCCCGGCGTGGAACCGGTTTCCGTTGATTCGGATGTGGCCTTTCAGGTGGAGGTGCAGGCCAAGTACCACGGCTATATTGAACGCCAGCAGGACGAGATCGAACGCACGCGCCAGGATGAGGAAACCTCGCTTCCCGCAGATCTGAATTACGCCAACGTCCGCGGGCTGTCGGCAGAGGTGACTCAGAAGCTCAATCAGCGGCGGCCCACGACGCTGGGCCAGGCGGGGAGGATCCCGGGCGTGACGCCGGCTGCCATATCGTTGCTTCGGGTCCATCTGAAACGGCGCAGTCACAAGTGAGAAGCCACAAGCTACAAGCGATAAGCTGCAAGGAGACACAAAAACAGGGTGTTATTTCCTTGTGGCTTGTGGCTTGTAGCTTGTAGCTGTCCATGTCCAGCCTCGGCGAGTCCCTTCGGACCGGAATCGCTGCCCTCGGCCAGGATCCAGCGTCGCACCCGCGCGACAAATACGTCTCATATATCCAGCTCCTGCAACGCTGGAACAAGGCCTACAACCTTTCAGGCATCCGCGACCCGGGACGCATGTTGACCCATCATGTGCTGGACAGTCTGGCGGTGTTGCCGTATCTGCAAGGCGTGCATTGCCTGGATGTGGGCAGCGGCGCGGGACTGCCGGGGTTGATTCTCGCGCTGGCGAGGCCCGGCACGCGGTGGGTGCTGCTGGACAGCAACGGCAAGAAAGTCCGATTTTTGAATCATTGCCTGCGGGAATTGGGCGTGGGCAACGCCGAAGTGGCGCAGGCACGGGCCGAGTCGTATCGGGCCGCAACACCTTTCGACACCATCATCAGCCGGGCGCTCGGTTCCCTGGAGGAATTTTACTTGAGCGCCGCACGCCTGCTGGCGGACGGCGGCGCGCTCCTGGCCATGAAGGGACCGGCTCCCGCTGCGGAAGTTACTCCCGAACTGTCGGTGCTTGCGGAAGTTGAGACGATTCCGCTGCAGGTGCCGGGCGTGGAAGGCGGCCGAACGCTGGTTCGCATCCGGCCCAAAGGGAAGCAGTCGGACACGGCACGTCACAAGGCACAAGTTACAAGTCATAAGTCATAAGGAAAGCAGGGAGCGCACGGGTTTTACTTGTGACTTATAACTTGTACCTTCCCTGCCTGTGCAATAATGCTTTCCCTCCGCCGTGGGCCCGGATGGATCGCGGATTTTTATGAGCAAGGTCATCGCCATTGCCAATCAGAAAGGGGGGGTCGGCAAGACCACCACCAGTGTGAATCTTGCTGCGTCGCTCAGCGCCACCAGGCGCCGGGTGCTGCTCATTGACCTTGACCCGCAGGGCAACGCCACCATGGGCAGCGGCATCAACAAGAGCGAATTGCAGCTTTCCAGTTACGACGTGCTGATGGGCGAGAAGACCCTGCCGGAGTCCATGCTGCGTTCGGAAGAGGGCGGCTATGACCTCCTGCCCAGCAATTCCGATCTGACCGGGGCAGAGGTGGGACTGCTGGAGGAACTCGCGCGTGAAGTGCGATTGCGCAAAGCCCTGGAGTCCGTCCGCGACAGCTACCATTTCGTGCTCATTGACTGCCCGCCGGCATTGAACATGTTGACGGTGAATGCGCTGGTGGCGGCGGATGCGGTGATTATCCCCATGCAGTGCGAGTACTACGCGCTGGAAGGGCTCACCGCGCTGCTTGCAACCATCGAAAAAATCCGCAAGTTCCTGAATCCCCATCTGCGCGTGGAAGGCCTGCTGCGCACGATGTTCGACCCGCGCAACAACCTGGCAAATCAGGTTTCCGCACAGTTGCTGCAGCATTTCGGGGAAAAGGTGTATCGCACGATCATTCCGCGCAACGTGCGGCTCGCGGAGGCGCCGAGCCACGGCCTGCCGATCTTCAAATACGACCGGAGCTGCCAGGGCGCGCTGGCATATCTTGCGTTGGCGGGCGAGATGTTGAACCGGGGGGAACAGGCGGCGTGAGAAATCCGGTGGCTGGTGGCTGGTGGCTGGAAAGAATCGAGTGGCTAGTGGCTAGTGGCTGGTCGCAGGTGGCTGGTCGCTGGTAATACGATCCGTGCGGTTGAACTCAAACCGCAGAAAGGGTTCCACAATCCTCTTACCAGCGACCAGCCACCAGCCACCAGCCACCGGTTTATTGCCAGTCACCAGCCACCAGTCACCAGCCACCAGGTGTCGTTGTGAAAAAACGCGGTCTCGGCAAAGGCCTCGACGCCCTGCTCAATCCCCGCGCCGCCAGCGACATCGCTGCCATGGACAGCGCGGACGAGCTGCGCATCCTGCCTGTGGACCTCCTGCAGCGCAGTCCGTTTCAACCACGTCAGGATTTCAATCAGCAGTCGCTGCAGGAACTGGCCGATTCCATCCGCGCGCAGGGCATCATTCAGCCCATCGTTGTGCGCACCACGGCCAAGCTGGATCGCTTCGAGATCATAGCCGGCGAACGGCGCTGGCGCGCGGCGCAACTGGCGGGCCTGGACGAGGTGCCCACGGTCGTGCGGCGCATAGACGATCAGACCGCGATGTGCCTCGGGCTCATCGAGAACATCCAGCGCGAGGACCTGAACCCGATGGAGCAGGCGCACGCGCTGTCCCGTTTGCTGGACGAATTCAGGCTTACCCACGAACAGGTGGCGGAGGCCGTGGGCCGGTCGCGGTCCACCATAAGCAATCTGCTGCGGTTGCTGGAACTGGACCCGCAGGTGCGCAAGCTGGTGGAGTCCCGGTCGCTGGACATGGGGCATGCGCGGGCCATACTTGCACTGCCTGGCGCGCGGCAGATGGAGGCCGCCCGGCACGTGATCAAGGGCGGATTGTCGGCCCGCGCAACCGAGGCCCTGGTGCGGCGCATGCTCGGTCCCGTTTCGCGCCGGGCCGGAAAGCCGGCGGCGCCGGATCCCAATGTACAAAGTCTGGAACGCCAGTTGGCGGAGAAACTCGGGGCCGCGGTGCGCATACGCCATGGCAAAAGCGGCAAGGGCAGGCTGGAAATCGGTTACACGTCCCTGGCGCAACTGGATGGCATTCTGGGGCACATCAAATAAGGCCGTCCCGGCCGCGCTGCACCGGCGAAATGCGCGATCTTTACGATTGATTTGTGCAGTGCAGCGATTGATTCGACCCCCCTGCGACTTTATACTGCCACGCCTTGACCAGACCGAGTCCGGGACCTTCCGCCCCGGCCAACGTCGCGGTGGCTGAGCAGCACAGTACCTATAAAAAGAACCGGGCTGCCGCGCGCAGGATGATTGCCGCGGAGGTCGGACTGGCGGCAGCGCTTGCTCTCCTGTTTCTCCCGACGCTGGGCATGATTGCAGCGCGCTCCGCGATACTCGGGGCGCTGATATTTGTCGTACCCAATGCGCTGTTCGTGGCATTCGCCTTCCGGCCATCGTCGGTTGTGACGCCTGCAGCGGCGCTGCGGGCGGTGTACCTGGGCGAAGGCGCGAAATTGCTCGCCACGTTGCTGTTGTTCGCGGCCTGTTTCCTCTGGGTCAAGCCGCTGCACATCGGCGCGTTATTTGCGACCTACGGAGTGCTGGTAATCGGCCATGCGGCCGGGTTTGCGTACCTGATCCGGGATGACGTGAATTGACGCGCGGGCCGGCGTGGCCGGCAGATTGATGTATTAATCTGCGAGGGCTGGGTTCATTGAGCTTGGGGAATCGGTGATGGCAGCAGGTAAAGAACCGTCGGCATCCGAATACATCGTTCATCACCTCACCAATAATGCCGCCGGTGAGGGCTTCTGGTCGTTTCATGTTGACTCATTGGTCGTCTCCGTCATTCTGGGTGCCGCAGTCTTCGGCATGATGTACGCAGTTGCACGCAAAGTCTCGGCAGGCGTCCCGGGCCCGGCGCAGAATTTCGTCGAGATGCTGGTCGAGTTGGTGGACAGCCAGGTAAAGGTCGTTTTCCACGGCCAGAACGATCTGATCGCCCCGCTTGCGCTGACAATATTTGTCTGGGTGTTCACGATGAATGCCATGGATATCCTGCCGGTAGATGTGCTGCCGTGGATCCTGAGCTGGTTTGGAGTTCATTACTTCAAATCCGTGCCGACAACCGATCCGAACGTCACTTTTGCCATGTCGCTGTCCGTGTTCTGCCTGATGATCTACTACAACTTCAAGGTCAAGGGCGCCGGCGGGTTTGCCCATGAGGCCATGGGAGCGCCGTTCGGGATGAAGCTGGCGCCGGTCAACCTGCTGTTCCGGATCATCGAGGACATCGCCAAGCCTCTTTCGCTGGCGCTGCGTCTTTTCGGAAACATGTACGCGGGTGAGATGGTCTTCATCCTCATCGCGCTGCTGCCGTTCTACGTGCAGTGGATGCTGGGGGCGCCGTGGGCCATTTTCCACATCCTGATCATCACGCTGCAGGCATACATATTCATGATGCTGACGATTGTGTACCTCAGCATGGCGCACGAGAGCCACTGAGTAATTTTCAATTAACAGGCTGCGGAAAAACTCGTTTTTCGGCGGCCTGTTACGCGGCCGAGGGACCGACCGGCATTTTTCTGGCACGCCAGTGCCTGAAAAATGGAGCACGCCGCGGACCTGTGCCGCGGCGCAGCGAGCTGAAAAAGTCCAGGATGGGCTTTTTCAGCAAATTGTTAACTTATCTTGAGGAGAAGGTTATGGAGCTGGTCACCGTACTGGGTAACGTTCAAGGGTTCGCCATGGTCGCCGTGGCGCTGATGCTCGGCTTGGGCGCGCTGGGGGCGGCCATCGGCGTGGGTCTGCTGGGCGGAAAATTTCTGGAAGGCGTCGCGCGGCAACCGGAGCTTTCGGGCATGTTGATCGGCCGGTTTTTTCTTGTTGCCGGCCTCGTTGACGCCGTGCCGATGATCAGCGCCGCGATGGGGCTTTACGTGCTGTTTGCCGATCCGTTTGGTTTCGGCGAAGCGGTCAGCAAGGTTGTCGGCGGCTGATTTTCGTCGCAATTGAGAGGACGCGACCGTGAACATCAATGCGACGCTGCTTGGCCAGGCGATAACCTTCGCCATTCTGGTCTGGTTTACCATGAGATTCGTATGGCCTCCGATCATGAAGGCCATGCAGGATCGCGCCAGGCGTATCGCCGACGGTCTGGCGGCGGCGGAACAGGGCCAGCAGAAGTTCAATCAGGCCGAAAAGGAATATGAGGCGCGCGTGAATGAAGGTCGGCAACAGGCCGCGGGAATCGTGGCGCAGGCCCACAAGCAGGGAGTCGAAATGATCGAGGCGGCCAAGGACGCCGCCCGGGACGAGGGCAATCGCATGATCGAGGCGGCCAAACACGAGATTGGGCGCGAGCGCGAGCAGGCGCGCGAACAGCTCAAGCAGCAGGTGGCGGTACTGGCACTGGCCGGCGCCGAGCAGATCCTGATGCGCGAGGTGGATCGCAAGGCCCACAGCGATCTGCTGGCGAAAATCAGCGGCGGTCTCTGAGGAAGCTTTGGTGCGGGAAACAGCGACGCTGGCCCGACCCTACGCCAGGGCTGCTTTCGAGCAGGCCCGAAGCGAAGGCAAGCTCAGGGAGTGGTCCGATCAGCTGGCATTGTTGTCGGTGATCGCCGCGGATCCGTTGATGCGCCGTGTTATTCGCAACCCCAGGATCAGCGCGCAGCAGCTTGCGGGGCTGGTTGCGGACCTGATCCCCGGGCGGTTCACTCCCACCGGCAGGAATTTCGTCGGGCTGCTCGTGGATGCCGGGCGGCTGGACGTGGCGCCGGAGATCCGCCGGCAGTTCGAGCAGCGCCGCCTGCTGGCCGAAAGTCGCGCCGACGTGGAAGTGATTGCCGCGTTCGAGCTGGACGATGAGCAGCGCAATCGCATCCGCGATCTGATGCAGCGCCGGCTCGGCCGCGAGGTCACTTTGTCGGCCACGGTGGACCAGTCGCTTATCGGTGGCGCCATCATTCGCACCGGCGATTATGTCATCGACGCTTCCGTGCGCGGCCGTCTGCGGGTAATGGGCAACCAATTGTCGGAATGATTACTCAAGAGAATGTAAACGAGGAACCAACATGTCTATCAGCGCAACTGAAATCAGCGACCTGATCCGCAAGCGCATTCAGTCCCTGAACCTCGACACCGAGGCGCGGACCGAAGGCACGGTCGTCAGTCTCGCGGACGGCGTCGCGCGCCTGCATGGTCTGTCCGACGTCATGCAGGGCGAGATGATCGAATTTCCCGGGAACACCTACGGCCTTGCCATGAATCTGGAGCGCGATTCGGTCGGCGCGGTGATCATGGGCAATTACCAGCACATCTCAGAGGGTGACACCGTGCGCTGTACCAAGCGCATCCTGGAAGTGCCGGTGGGCGTGGGCCTGCTCGGCCGCGTCGTGGATGCCCTGGGCATTCCCATAGATGGCAAGGGCCCGATCAAGAGCGCGCAGAGTTCGCCAATCGAGAAAATCGCCCCGGGTGTGATCACGCGCCAGTCCGTGGGCCAGCCGGTGCAGACCGGGCTCAAGTCGATCGATGCCATGGTGCCCGTGGGCCGCGGCCAGCGCGAATTGATCATCGGCGACCGCCAGACCGGCAAGACCGCGGTGGCCATTGACACCATTATCAACCAGAAGGGCACCGGCATTAAGTGCATCTACGTCGCCATCGGCCAGAAGGCGTCCAGCATCAACGTCGTCATCCGCAAGCTGGAAGAGCACGGCGCCATGGAGCACACCATCATTGTCGCCGCCAGCGCCTCGGAATCCGCGGCCATGCAATACGTCGCCCCGTATTCCGGCTGCACCATGGGCGAATATTTCCGCGATCGCGGCGAGGACGCGCTGATCATTTATGACGATCTGACCAAGCAGGCCTGGGCCTACCGGCAAATTTCATTGTTGCTGAAGCGCCCACCGGGCCGCGAGGCATACCCGGGCGACGTGTTCTATCTGCATTCCCGACTGCTCGAGCGCGCCGCGCGCATCAACACCGACTACGTGGAAAAGCTCACCAAGGGGCAGGTCAAGGGCAAGACCGGTTCGCTGACGGCGCTGCCGATCATCGAGACCCAGGCGGGCGACGTGTCGGCGTTTGTCCCGACGAACGTGATCTCCATTACCGACGGGCAGATCTATCTGGAAACGAGCCTGTTCAATGCCGGTTTCCGCCCCGCCATCAATGCCGGCCTGTCCGTGTCCCGTGTCGGCGGCGCCGCCCAGACCAAGATCATCAAGAAGCTCGGGGGCGGCATTCGTCTCGCGCTGGCCCAGTACCGCGAACTGGCGGCGTTCGCGCAGTTTGCTTCCGACCTGGACGAGGCGACCCGCAAGCAGCTGGCCCGCGGCCAGCGTGTCATGGAGCTGATGAAACAGAAGCAGTATTCGCCGCTCAGCGTGGCGGAAATGGCAGTCAGTCTGTTCGCCGCCGAATATGGCTATCTCGATGACGTGGCGCTCGAAAAAGTCCGCGACTTTGAGACCGGGCTGCACGGCTACATGAAGAACAGCAGGGCGGACCTCATCAAAGGCATCAACGCCAAGCCGGAGTTGACCGATGACGTGGACAAGGGACTGCGGGCGGCGCTGGATGAGTTCAAGAAGACGCATACGTGGTAACAAGTGGCTGGTGACTAGTGGCTGGTGGCTGAGAAAAACAGTGGCTGGTGGCTGGTGGCTGGCAAGACAAAACACTTAACAAGGCCAGACTGCGAGCGACCATTTTTCAGCCACCAGCCACCAGCCACCAGCCACCTGCCACCAGCCACCAGCCACCAGCCGCAATTCGAACATAGCGAGAGACTGAAAAATGGCAGGCGCAAAGGAAATCCGGACCAAAATCGCGAGCGTAAAGAGCACGCAGAAGATCACCAAGGCAATGGAAATGGTGGCCGCGAGCAAGATGCGCAAGACACAGGATCGCATGCGCGCGGCGCGGCCCTATGCCGCGATGATGCGTCACGTGATCGCCCACGTCGGGCACGCCAACCCGGAATACCCGCATCCGTTCCTTGTGCCGCGCGAGATCAAACGCGTCGGCCTAATCGTCGTGTCCACGGATCGCGGCCTGTGCGGCGGATTGAACGCGAATCTGTTCCGCGAGGTGATTCGCCGCCTGAAGGATTTCGACCAGCAGGGCAAGGAAGTGCACCTCGGCCTGTATGGCGCCAAGGCCTCTGGATTCTTCAGCCGCACGGGTGGCCGTGTATTGGGCCAGGCGATACACCTCGGCGATTCACCGAAGCTGATGGACCTGATCGGCGTCTGGAAGGTCATGGCGGAGGCCTTTATGGCGGGTTCCATAGATGCCATCGCCGTGGCGTCCAACCGGTTCGTGAATTCCATGACGCAGAAGCCCGCCATCGAGCAGCTCGTGCCGATAGATCCGGAGAAGGACAAGGCGCTGTCGCACCACTGGGATTACATCTACGAACCCGATGCGCGGGAAGTACTGGATCAATTGTTGAACCGCTATGTGGAATCGCTGTTGTATCAACTGGTCGTGGAGAACATCGCCTGCGAAATGGCGGCGCGCATGGTGGCCATGAAGAGCGCATCCGACAACGCCGGCAAGCTAATCGGTGAACTCCAATTGATCTACAACAAGGCGCGGCAAGCCGCGATTACCCAGGAACTGGCGGAGATTGTCGGCGGCGCGGCGGCAGTATGAGAAAACAAGTGGCTGGTGGCTAGTGACTGGTGGCTGGTAAGAAAAAAGACTTGACATGTGTCGATGCACTTCGACGATTTTTTTAGCCACTAGCCACTAGCCACTAGCCACTAGCCACTAGCCACTAGCCACTAGCGGAACAGAGGTACAGGAC